>NZ_JASDCW010000012.1:0-97301 GCF_030407685.1 Planococcus sp. APC 3906
GGCAAATCGATTTTTTGAGGTGAATCATGGAACGCATTGCAACGAACCGCTACAGGAACAGATTGTTCATCCACTTATTCGGATTGGCCCATTTGATACATACCTTTATCCATTACGTAACTGGAGAAACTCTTCCCTATTATTCAATCGCTTTCGGCATTTTATCATACATATTGCTTGTGGTGCTTCATCGGATGAAAATAAACGAGCGCGCGCTGGAAATCACCATTCTATTGCTGATGAATCTGTCGGTGTTCATTTTGAATTTCGAAACCGTTGCGGCAGTCAATATCGTCTATTTTGCCATTCCGATTGTGGCATCAGCATTATACTACGATACTTTGCCCATTATTGGCCTCGGTATTTTGTCCGCAATTGAAATCCTGTTGCTGGCATTCGTGTTCGACCAGTTAGGCGGGCGGGCACCTATGTTTTACGTTAACCTGACCCTTTTCGTTTTCATCTTTTTCGTTCTTGCCATGACGGTCCTTCATTCTGTTTTCTTCAGAAAGGTATGGACACAAATTGAAAAAAAGAACGAATCGATGGAGCGGGCATTGTTGTCAAAAGAAGGCTACCTGCATCTGTTTTTTGAAACTGCGAAAGACGCCATCGCGGTTTTTGATGTGGACAATAAAATCATCGCCATAAATCCTGCCTTCGAAGAGCTCTATGGCTGGACACAGGAAGAATGCCTCGGCAGATCGCTGCCGCTGGTTCCCGAAGACCGCTATGACGAAGTCGCCGAACGAACACTCCGGGTCCAGCAAGGGGAAAGTTTCTCCCTGTTGGAAACACAGGACTTGAAGAAAGACGGAAGCCGATTCGATGTGCAGATCACCCTCTCGCCAATCACGGATGAAGTTGGTAATGTGATTGCCACGTCAATAATTTCAAGAGATATATCGTATAAGAAAGATGCAGAAAAATTGATTCTGCAAGCGGAAAAATTAAAGCTGACAGGCGAAATTGCCGCTGGCGTCGCCCACGAAATCCGCAATCCGATGACCGTCATTTCGGGCTTTGTCCAGATGATGGACAACGATGAGGATTACCCATACAAGGAATACACAAAACTCATTCATTCTGAAATCGAGCGCATCAATTTAATCATCAGTGAATTCCTGGTCCTCGCCAAACCCCAGCCTTCATACGTGCGGAAAATAAGTTTAAAGAAAGTCATGGGTGATATTATCATGCTGTTCGGTCCTGAGATGAATATGCGCGGCATTACTTTCAGTTCTTGTTGGGAGCAGGAAGATTATTTCATCAATGGCGAAGAACATCAAATGAAGCAAGTTTTCATCAACTTGATTAAAAATGCCATCGAGGCGATTGACGGTCTGGACAGAACAGGCATTATTGAACTGAGAGTCGAAGGGCATACCGACAGCCACGTTTCAATGCGGCTGCATGATAACGGGGCGGGGATTTCTCCTGAAACCTTGGCTATGATCTTTGAACCGTTTTATACGACAAAAGCCACTGGCACCGGCCTCGGATTACTGATTTCCCAGAAAATTGTCCAGGAGCACAACGGCACGCTGACAATTGAAAGCCGGGAAGGAACAGGTACAATCGCCACCGCTTTGCTGCCATGCATTTAAAAAAGGGCCTCCAAGGGGCCCTTTTTGTGTTTTAGTCGTCGAATCGATCATCATCATCGTTGTCATCTCGATCATCATCATCTTCATCTTCATCGTTATCAATTTCGTGTTTTAAGATGGAACCATCTTTTGCATTTACATAAACTTCATGTTCTGTTCGGCCGTCTTCAAATTTGATTTCGTAATAGGCCACGCCGTCATCGTTATCCATTTCCACATCTTCGATGGTGCCGCTTGCCACTTTTTCAGCTGCAGCGATAGCTTCATTTGAAGAGATGTAATCGCCAGTTGCGGCCGCTGCTGAAGATGAATTTTCATCCGATGAGTAATTGTCATCCCGGTCATCATCGTTATCGTCTTTTTCCCGCTTTTGCTGAAGGATTTCACCTGTAACGGCGTCCAGCTTCAAGTCATAGTCGTAGCCATCTTTGTCGATGTCAATTTCGAAATGCGGTACACGGTCATCGCGGTCAAGTTCGATATCCGTAATTTTGCCGTCAACTTCCTGAAGCGCTTTTGCAGAAGCTTCATCGAATGTCAGAAACCCGGGCTGGTTTGTTGATGGTGAAGCGTCTGCCTTAAGGTCTGTGCTGTTTTCTGCCTGCACCTTGCTGTCCGTCGGTGCTGCATCCGTGTTCGCCCAAGCGACTCCACCCAATGCTAGAATACCTGCTGCTGCTGCTGGAATGTAGATCATTTTTTTCATATTCATTCTCCTCCTCATTTGGTATACCTTTACTATAGCCGCCCCTTCTGTGAAAACAGTTAAGGCTTTATGAGAAATTGATGAGAACTCCATGAGCTGCTGTTAATGATCAATCATCCCATTCCACAGTCATCGTTTCTCCCCGGATGGCGTGGATCTGGACTGTCGCTTCTTTAACCAGTTCTTCGTTTTCAATTTCGATCAAATAATAGCCGCCATCTGTGGTTTCCGTAAATTCCACTTCCTGGACTTCCCCGTCAAGCGTTTCTTTGGCAATCGCTATGGCTTCTTGCTGGCTGAGCACGGGTTCCGGCTCAGGAGCAGGTTCTGGCTCAGGCATTTCAGCAGCAACATCCGTGATTTTCCGGATATCTCCTGAATCAGCCGCAACAAAAACGGTTTTCTTTGTTGAACCTTCCGTGATGTCCACCTCGTACTCATTCGCCTCTTCTGCGTAGCGAATTGCCCCTGCTACGCCACCAGCTTCTTTCACGGCAATCGCCTTCGCTTCATCTTCAGTCAATTTCTCTGGTACGGGCTCGGAAGCTTTTTCAATAAGCTCAACTGACAGCACACGCCCCGTCGACCTGTCGACTCCCGCTTTGTATTTGCCATCTTCCCTCGTGAACCCCACTTCGTAAATCTCTCCTGTAAGGGCAGTTTCTTCAATGACACCGCCGTATTGCGAAATGACCGCCTCGCCTGCTTGTGCAGCGCTGATGCTGTCATCTTTTCCGCCACCGGATAAGAGGTAGACCATCGCTGCAATCGCTATTATGGCCGTGGCAGCAGCCATGAAAATCCATTTTTTCATCGCAATCCCTCCTGCTTCAAGTTTACAGGCTGAACATTAAAATCTCCTGAGAAAACGATGGAAACCGTGGTGCCCATATTTTCGATGCTTTCGATTTCCAGCTCGGCATGGAGTGCGTCGGCCAGCTGTTTAGCCAGCGACAAGCCAAGGCCGAAACCTCCCGAATCCCTGCTGCGCGCTTTGTCCACCCGGTAAAAGCGTTCAAAAACGAATGGCAGCGACTCTTTCGGAATGCCGATGCCAAAATCCCGGATTTGAATGGTCGGCGCACCTTCGTTTTTGACAATAACTTCGATGCGGTCTGAACTGTACTTTCGTGCATTATCGAGCAAGATATACAGCAATTGCTTAAGTTTCGGCACATCTGTTTCCACGATAATCGCCTGTTGGCCCCCGATCAGCCGGAATTCCCGATTGAAAGAAGTCTGCATCACTTTGACCGTCTGGCCCAGCACTTCCGGCAAATTCACATTCGCAAGCTCCAATTGCGTTTCGCTGCGCCTCGCGATATGGAGCAATTGCTCGATCAGCGAATTCATGCGCTCGGTTTCCATACGGATTGCCGCTAGGCTTTCTTCCGCAATCGCAGGATCTTCCATGCCTTGGCGCTGCAGCAGCTTTGCGTAGCTGCTGATAACGGTCAATGGCGTTTTCAGTTCATGCGAGGCATTCGACACAAATTCTTCCTGCTTGCGGTAATTTTCTTCCAAGAGCTCCATCATTTCATTGAACGTACTGCCCATCTCGCCGATTTCATCTTTTGCTGTCTCGGTGAGCGGCAACTTCTCGAATTGCCCACTTTTCTGGATGCGCGTCATCGTATTGGTCAAATCCGTCACCGGTTTGGTCACGAGCCGGCCCAGCACCGCACTTGAGAGGATGATCGGAATCATTGCAACTGCAACTGCCGCCAGCAATACGAAGCGCAGCGATTGCAAATTAGCGGATACTTCGTCCAGTGATTGCGCCATCACCAGCTCCGCCACTTCGCCGTCCGTCCAGATGATCGGGGCAGTCACATATGCGAACCGGCTTTCCTCCACTTCGATGATGCCGGCAATTTCCGGCAGCTCTGCAGGAAATTGCACCGCCACATCCGGATCCTGAATGTCCCGGATCAATTTGGTGCTGCCTGAAACTGCACGGACCAATCCGTCCGCCGGCACATAGCCCCGTAAAATATCGACCGGATCATCAGCGGGATTGTCATTGACTGCGGTGACGACGGTTTCGAGCTCGGTCTGCAGCTGGCTCACTTCAGTATCAAAAGCCAGTTCGCTGAACGAAAAATAAATAACCGCGGTGAGTACACCTAAAATCACCAGCATCAGCAGCGATGACCATAAATGGATTTTTTGCTTAAGCTTCATTTGCCTGCTCCTTTAGGACATAGCCGATTCCCCTGACCGTTTGGATATAGGTAGTCGATTCACCGGCATCCACTTTTTTGCGCAAATAACGGATATAGACATCGATGACATTCGTATCGCCGTAATAATCGTAGCCCCATACTGCATTCAGCACTTGTTCCCGGCTAAGCACCTGCAATGGATTCCGCAAGAAATACAGCAGCAAGTCGAACTCGCGCGGCGTCAATTCCACTTGGCGGCCCGCACGGGAAACTTCCCTTGTGCTTTCGTTCAGTTCCAGCTCCCCGAACCGGTGCAGCGAAGAATTTCCTGAACCGGTCGTCAAACGGAGGCAGGCGCGGATGCGCGCCAATACTTCTTCGATTTCAAATGGCTTGGTGACGTAATCGTTTGCGCCAAGATCGAGTCCCGCCACTTTGTCTTTGACATCGTTTTTGGCCGTCAGCAAAATGACCGGAATCACGGGATCTGATGCCCGTATTCGTTTAAGCACATCCAGCCCATTGATTTCAGGCAACATCAAATCAAGCAGCACCAAATCCCACGGCTTTTCACGGAATTTGATCAGCCCGTCAGCCCCAGTATGGGAAACACCTGTTTCGTAGCCTTCATATGTAAGTTCCAACTCAAGTACACGCGCTATGCTTTTTTCATCTTCGACGATTAATATGCGCTCCGCCATCGTGCCACCCCTTTCTTTTTATCATAATATCCGGAAATGGAAAAAGCGACCTGAAGGCCGCTTATTTCAATAATCGTCTGACAAATTTCACTTTATCTTTATAAGGAGGGAATAAAACATTCGTCGATAATCTCGTCGATTTTTTCAAAATCGATTTGGCATGCGTGAATGTTTCAAAACTGTATTTGCCGTGGTACGAGTTCACGCCGGACGTCCCGATTCCACCAAAAGGAAGGTGGGCGCTGCCGACATGGGAAACCGTGTCGTTGATGCAGCCGCCGCCGAATGGCAGCTCGTCCAGGAAAAAGTCGATTGCCCGGTCATTCTCCGAGAACAGGTAAGCCGCAAGCGGTTTTGGCAATTTGCGGATTTGCCGCAGCAATGCCGGAAAATCATTGTACGTGATGACCGGCAAGATTGGGCCGAACAATTCGTCTTCCATCGAAGGGCTGTCGAAATGGATATTGTCCAGCACAACGGGTTCGATGTACAAATCTGCCCGGTCGCTGTGGCCCCCGACTATAATATTCGCTTTTTCTTTTTCAATGATGTCAACGAGGCGGTCAAAATGGCCTTGGCTGACGATGCGCCCGTAATCCGGGCTCTTCTGGGCATCTTTCCCATAAAAATTGCGGATGTTCGCCAATAGTTTTTCCATGAACTCATCTTTTACCGATTCATGCACACAGACATAATCCGGCGCAACACATGTCTGGCCTTTGTTCATCAATTTCCCCCATGCGACGCGTTTTGCCGCAAGATCGAGGTTTGCTGTCTGGTCGACGATTGCCGGGCTTTTGCCGCCCAGCTCCAAGGTGATCGGCGTCAACCTTTCGGATGCAGCTTTCATGACGATTTTCCCCACATTGACGCTGCCTGTGAAGAAAATGTAATCGAAAGGCGCATGGATCAGCGCGCTCACTTCCTCGCGTTCTCCCTCGACCACTCGGACGTAATAAGGCGGGAACGCCTCTTCCAGAATTGTCCGGATGACTGCGGCGACGTTCGGCGTCGTTTCAGATGGTTTGACGATGGCGCAATTGCCGCCGACGATGGCACCGACCAGCGGCTCCATCACCAATTGGAACGGGTAATTGAACGGGCCGATGACGAGCACCGAGCCATATGGTTCACGGATGATCATGCTTTTCGCCGGATGCAAGTGAAGCGGCGTTTTGACAGGTTCCGGCTTCATCCAGGAATCCACGTTTTCAATCATGTAATTGATGCTGTCGAGGACAAAGCCGACTTCTGTCGCATAAGCTTCAAATTCGCTTTTCCCTAAATCTTGCTTTAACGCTTTGACGATTTCGCTGTCGTGGGCTGCAATCACGCTTTTCAAGCGGGCTAATTGGGCTTTTCTGAAAGCGGCAGGCTTGGTTGCACCCGTATAAAAATACTCCCGCTGTTGTTCAATCATATTCTCGACGTCTGTTGCTGTGAAATTCATCCTCTTACCTCCATTTTCGTTCATGCTCTTCTTTACCCTTTACGCAATGCGGCAATCATCCGTTATTCAATAAATGATCGACGTGCCGTTGGACGATCAGCCCTTCTTCAAACGGCACCAGCAAAGTGGATTGCTGCTGCAGCGATTCAAACAAGGTCGGCACTGGATCGAATTCAGTCAGCTCCTTGCGTTCTTCGTACTTTCTTTCTTCATACAAGTTCGACCAATTTTCCAGCGTCAGCACACCTTGATCGCCGTAAACCTTGAATTGCAGCAACTCTTTTTGTCCGATGCCGCTGATTCCCGACAACAAAAGCGGAGTGCCGTCCGCAATCACGCCATGGGCGAGCAACCCGGTTTCGCACAGGTCCGCTTGTTCCGGATACGTAACGATGTGGTGCTGAATTGACAAGCCGCCAAAAATGCGGTGGATCAGCTGCAGATAATGCGGGAAGACTTCGCGCACAAAACCGCCTTGGCTCCGCGAGCCGATCCAAGGGGTCTGCTGCCATCCGCGCGGCCAATCCGGGAAAAATGTCTGCAGTTCGACGCGCGTAATTTTTCCAATGCTTCCGCCGCGGATCCGTTTCACCATTTCATGCACTGCCGGCTTATACATCAGCGGAAAATGCATAGCGGTCCGAATGCGGTTTCTGTCTGCAGCTTCCGCCATTTCCTGGCCTGCCTCTGCATCATGGGCAAGGGGCTTTTCGCTCAGCACATTGATGCCCGCGCTTGCCGCAAGTTTGGCGATGGAGGCATGGGAAGCTGGCGGCGTGCCGATATACAGCCAGTCGATTTCCGAATGCAATACTGCTTCCAGCGAGTCAGCTATGGGAACGCCGTAAGTTTCATTCAAATAATCCAGCCGCTCCTGCTGCTCATCAAAAGCCGCTTTAATGTCCACTTTTCCTTCTTGTTGGATTTGCTTAATGATGCGTTCACCTACGATGCCCGCTCCGATCATACCGATTGAAATCATAATTCTCCCCTTTTCTGAAAGCCGAGTGGCTTATTTTCAATGTCCTTGTTTATTAGTGTAACCTTTCGGGGTATAGAATAGTCAAACAATTCAACTGGATTAGAGGAGGAATAGACGATGGAAAAACAAGCGAATTGGTGGGAACCTATTTTCTCAGGCGAACTTGAAGTCGGTATTGACAAAGACAAGATGGAAACAGCCGATCAGGAGTCCTTTCTGTATCATGCAGCTATCCCTTCCGACTTGGAGCAACAAGCATAATTGGCTAAGCTGATCATCAGACTTCGCAGCCACAGTACATAAAAACGCCTTTCCAGAAGCATCATGGAAAGGCGTTTTGCTTTGTTGTCTATTCGACGCTGCGCCAAAGATAAAGCGTCGCATAAGATAAATAAGGGCTCCATTCCGGCAAATGCTGCAGGATTTCTTCAGCTTTCGGCTTATCTGCCCGCGCCCATTGGATTTTCAAGGCATTCTGCAAGCCGATGTCCGCCAGCGGGAATAGATTCGGCCGGCCAAGGCCGAACATCAGAAAACTCTGTGCCGTCCATGGTCCGATGCCGCGGTATGAAACCAGCTCAGCCGCAGCCTCTTCATCTGATTTTTGTGCCAGCTCGTCCAAACGCAGAGTTCCGGACGCGACCGCCTGCGACAGGCCGATGACGTATTCCGCTTTACGTGTGCTGAATTGGAGCTTTCGCAGCTCTTCAGGCTGCAGCGCTGCGATTTTGCCGGGCTCCGGGTAAAACCACACCCCTTCCTTTTCATGGCCATAGGTCTGGACGAAGCGGCTGGAAAGTGTGTGGGCGAACGACAAATTCAATTGCTGGTGGATAATGCTTTTCATCAACGCCCCGTATAAGGAGAATTCACGCACCAATGGCGTCCCTTTATGCTGCTCGAATAAAAGCGCCAAGCTGGTGCCGCTGAAATGTTCTGCGACCGGCTCCAATGATTGATTGAAATGGAAAATTTCCGAGAGATGTTCCAATTGGCCCATCTCCATGCCTTCCAGTAAAAAAACGGGATTCTCGCTTGTGCCTTCAGCTTTCACGGCCACAATATTGCCTTCCGGCATGGGAATACGAACGAGCCGCTCAGAAAGCGACACCGCGTGGAGCGGGTCGAGTGACAGCCGTTCGAGCACCCGGTCAAAGTCGTAATAGAATGGTAGTGTCAAATGCATTGCGATCCCCCTCTTTTTTCAAAGTTAGCCGAATGTGTTCGGGTTTGCAAGCAGCATCCTTGGAAAATATAATGGAGGAATAGGAGATGGACTAACTATGAAAAAATTTGCTGGTTTACTGCTGCTGATAACAGCCCTTTCGGGATGCGGTCTCGTTGATTCCACGGATACGGCGGGAACTGAAGACCAAATCGACGTGGAAGTAAGCTCTGTCATCGACGGCGACACCATAAAAATCATGTACGAAGGCAAAGAAGAAACCGTTCGCTACCTATTGGTCGATACACCCGAGACCAACCATCCGCGGCTTGGCGAACAGCCGCTTGGAAAAGAGGCAACAGCGGAAAACAAGCGCATCATAAATTCCGGGGATATTTCGATCGAATTTGATGTCGGAGAACGTTTCGATGATTACGGCAGACTGCTTGCCTACATTTACGTAGACGGCGAAAGCGTCCAGGAACAGCTGCTGGAATCGGGTATGGCGCGTGTCGCTTACGTTTATCCCCCGAATACCCGCCACCTCGACGCTTTTGAACAAGTCGAGCAAAAAGCGAAAGATGCCGGAACCGGTATCTGGGAGTATGAAAATTATTCGACGAGCCGCGGCTTCAACTCGAATGCTTATGGAGGCACCACTCCACCGGCAGCAACTAATGACTGCCGGATCAAAGGCAACATCAACCGCAGCGGCAAGAAGATATACCATATGCCAGGAGAAGGTTCCTATGAACAAACCAATCCGGAAGAATGGTTCTGCACCGAACAAGAAGCACAGCAAGCCGGCTTCCAAAGCACCGGCCAATAATGGAGGAAGATATTGATGCAAGCAATCGTTTTAAGGTTCGACTACACAACGTCCAATAAAATAGAACACCTGCAAAAACAAGCGAATGCGGCGAGCCTCGACTCTACTGCGATGCTGCCGCCGCATATGACGTTGCAGGTATTTGAGCAAAACAATCCGGCTGACTTGAAAAATGCTCTTGCCCCTTTGGCTGAACAAACTGCACAATTGCCTCTGCAATTCGGCTCTCTTGGCTTTTTCAAGCAGCAAGGCGTATTCTACACAGCACCTGCATCTACTGACGCATTGAAAGTTTTCCACCAGGCCATCAACTTGGCGGCCCGCGACTTTACCGGCCAGCAGGATCATTATTTGCCGAACCATTGGGTGCCGCATGCGACAATCACAAAAAACATCGCTCCGCCATACTGGGGACCCATGTTCGCTCGCCTTTCCATGGAATTCGAACCGTTCAGCGGCAAAGCTGTCGCCATTGAATGTTGGTCGATCATGCAAGGAAAAGCACAAAACGATTGGAGTATTTTTCTTTCAGAATAGTTATTGACTTTTCACCAGGACGCGATATAATTATATTTGTCCTGGTAATTGAGATTCCTTAGCTCAGCTGGGAGAGCGCTACCTTGACAGGGTAGAGGTCGCTGGTTCGAGCCCAGTAGGAATCATAAGAGTACGAGAAAGAAAACGCGCAGCTTTCGAGCTTGCGCGTTTTTTTGTGTTTTATTGCTTTTGCACGATTATATATTCGAATAAAATTGATTTTGCGGTGAACACGCAAAAAAGCGCTGCTCCGATTTTGTCGGGCAGCGCTTTTCTTATGCTTCTATTGTTTTCGGTGTTTTCTTTTCGCGCGACATCCATTGCAGAACAAACAGGATGATGAACGAAATCGCTCCGATCGTATCGGTCACGCCTTCTGGGTAAATCAATGCCAAGCCTGTTGCGAACGCAATGATCCGTTCGATCCAGTTCAGCTTGCGGTACCAGAAGCCGATTAATCCAGCTCCGATGGCTATCATTCCGGTGAATGCTGTTATCAGCACCCAAATCAATTCCGGCAGGGTCGTGTCGATCATCAGCAGCGCTGGAGACAACACAAACATATACGGAATGATGAATGCAGCTGCTGCCAATTTGGCAGCGATAAAGCCCGTCTTGATCGGCTCTCCACCGGATATCCCTGAAGCGGCGAACGCAGCAAGCGCAACCGGCGGAGTGATATCGGCAATGATGCCGAAATAGAACACGAACAAATGGGCAGATAGCGCGACCACAATCGGTACGGCAGCGCCGACCGGCTCATCAATCATCAATAACGTGATGATTGCCGGTGCAGCGATCGTTGATGTGATAACGTAGTTCGCCGTTGTCGGCGACCCCATTCCGAGGACGATTGCCGCCAACATCGTAAAGAACAGCGTCAGCAGAATGTTTCCGCCTGAAGCGGAAACCAGGCCGTTTGCCAAGCTCAATCCGAGGCCGGTTTTAACGACCACCCCGACGATGATTCCGGCAGCGGCCGTTGCGGCTGCTACAGCAAGTGCAGTTCTTGCACCGTCAACCAATGCGTGGATCATGTCTTTAAAACTCAATCTTGTTTCTTTATTGAACGCACTGACAAGTATAGTCAGCAAAATGCCGTATAAAGCGGCGTGCATCGTCGGAATCCCGACAAGCAGGAAAACGATGATTGCTACAATCGGCAGCAATAGGTAAATTTTCTTCAAGACTTCTTTGCGGTCCGGCATCTCTTCTTTGCTCAAGCCTTTCAACCCGACCCGTTTCGCTTCAAAATGCGTCATGATCCAAACGCCGGTGAAATAGAGGATAGCAGGAATAGCAGCTGCTTTGGCAATTTCCCAATACGTAATGCCGCCGATGAACTCGACCATCAGGAATGCCGCGGCCCCCATGATTGGCGGCATGATTTGTCCGCCTGTCGAAGCGGCAGCCTCTACAGCGCCCGCAAATTCTTTTTTATAGCCTAATTTTTTCATCATTGGAATTGTATACGATCCCGATGTTACTACGTTTGCAACAGAACTCCCAGAAATCGTCCCTTGCAATGCACTTGAGAAGATGGCGACTTTTGCGGGTCCGCCCGTCAAATGGCCAGCAAGCGAAACAGCCAAATCATTGAAATACATGCCGACTCCGGTTTTCACCAGGAATGAGCCGAACAATAGGAACACGAAGATGAATGTAGCTGAAACGCTGATTGGCGTCCCTAGAATACCATCTGTTGTGTAGAACATCAGCTGAATGACTGATTCAAGATCCTGCCCGCGATGGCGCAGGAAACCTGGGAAATAAGGTCCGAAAAACGTATAGGTCAAGAAAATGGATGCAATGATTGTAATCGGCAAGCCGACAGCGCGGCGTGTAGCTTCAAGCGTTAAGAGAACCGCTAATATCCCGACAATCAAATCCATTTCTGTGACGCGGCCTAAACGGAATACTAAATCATCATACATAATCGGCCAATATAAGCCGACACCCACTGCCAGCAAAGACAGCACATAATCATAAATTGCGACTTTCGCGCGGGCCCCATGGCGCTTGCGGGCTGGAAATAAGATGAAAATCAGCGATAGAGCGAATCCTAAGTGAATCGAACGTTGAATGTACGCTGTGTATTGGCCAAAAATAGCTGTATATAATTGAAATAATGAAAAAGCGAGTAAGCCGTAGAACACAACATGCTTCATCGTGCCGCTCAAATCGCGGGTATTCGATTCGGGGTCGTACTTCTGCAAAATCTCTTTTTGCTTTTCCTCCGAAACGTAATGTTCATCTTCCGGCGGAAGTTTCTTTTCTTCTCTTTCTTCTGGCGGCAATTTATCGGTCATCGAGATTCACTCCTTTTAATTGCTGATAGACTGAGATGCGCTGCACATTGAATGTGTATGACTTGCCACGTGCAAGTGTTTTTTTCAAATCGTATTCTTCGCCATCTGCTACAAAAAACAGCCCCGCATCCACATCACCGACAAACAGCCGGAACTCATCCATGCGCCTGTCCATTCCTTCAATAAAATACTTTCCGTCCTTTTCGACAAAGGTCTCGCCTTCTCCTGCATTTGAAGGCATGCCGATATTAAAATCCTCGTATTCCAGCGCTGTCAGTTGCAGTGAATCGCCGGGAAGGATTTTATAGCTTTCGAGCACTTCCGAGAGATGAATCGAGTGGATGTATTTTATTTGGAAAGATGGTTCTTTTATACGCAAATAGGCGGTGATATCGCCTGTCCGGTTATCTGTGAATGTGAAGCTTTTCTGGATGGGCGCAAACAGCAGAGCGGAGATGCCGAGAATGAAGGCTAGCAGCGGCAAGAGAATACGGCGCGCTGGCTTTGGCTGCATAAAAAGCCTCCTCTATCAGTGAAAAAAAATAACGACGATAAAGCTTCCGCTTTATCGCCCATTATCTTTTAGCTTTTATTGGTTTACTTCATCAAAATATTTTTGCGCGCCTGGGTGGATATTGATGCCGATTCCATCCAAAGCTGTTTCGGATTTGATGAATGCCGCTTTGGCGTGCTGGATTTGATCCGTGTTTTCATAAATCGCTTTCGTTATGTCGTAGACCAGATCTTCTGAAAGATCGTTTTGAACGACCAGCATTGCCAATACCGAAACCGTCGGCACGTCTTCAGTCAACCCGTAAGTTCCTGATGGCACAGTGTCGTTCGCGTAGTATGGGTACTTTTCAATGAGCTCTGTTGCTTTGTCTTCTGCCACTGGCACGATAACAACGTCTGCAGTTGCGCTTAAGCTTTCAACAGCGCCAGTCGGTGTTCCTGCTGTGATAAACGCTGCATCGATTTGGCCAGCTTGCAAGCTTTCCTGTGACTCGCCGAAGTCCAAGTTCTGTGCATCGATGTCGTCCATCGTCATGCCATGAACTTCAAGCAATTGCTCTGCATTGATATAAGTCCCTGAACCAGGTGCTCCGACCGAAATCTTCTTGCCTGCTAAATCGTCGAAGGTCGCAATGCCTGAATCTGCTGTTGTGACCAACTGGATTGTTTCAGGATAAAGGGCACCGATTGCCGAAACGGTATCGATTTTTTCCCCTTCAAACATATTCGTTCCTTCAGCTGCGTAGAACGCCGTATCCGTCTGAACGAATGCGATCTGCGCTCCGCCATCAGCCAAAGCCGTCATATTTGCTGCTGAAGCCTGGGAAGATTCTGCCGTAGTGTCAATGCCGGTTTCGTTTTCAACGATTGTCGCCATTGCCCCACCAAGTGGATAATACGTTCCTGTTGTTCCGCCAGTCAAGATGCTGAGGAATTCCGGATCCGCTGACCCTCCTGAACCGCCTTCTTCTGCTGTTTCTCCGCCGCCGCAGCCTGCTAAAAAGACTGAACCAGCCAACGTGATTGCCGCTAAAACCCCAAATTTCTTTTTCTGCATGAATTGACCTCCCCTTCAATAAATTAAATGTTTCCAATAATATCTTAACATGACTTTCTATCCAATTGCCATCTGATTTTGAAAATACAGGGTATCGTTAGTCCCGAATGACGCCAACTTAAGTTTCTGCGCCTTCCACATGACTCTCAGGAGCCGTTGCTTCGGGTGGAATGTCTTCGAACGTCATGCCTTTTTCTTCCAGATCTCGTGTGCGGTGGGCAATCCTCGCTGAAGCACACGCTGCAATGCTGCATACCAAATCGTCGAGGAAAGTATGGACTTCTTCTCCTACCTTTGTATCAAGCCGATTGATAATGCCGCCTTTGTTTTTATCGAGATGGCCAAAAGTCGTCACGGCGATGCTGCCATAAGTTAGAACCGCTCCCAGCCCGATCATTTCATCGACGCCGAACAGCCCTTCATCCGATTCGACAATCTGTTGGAGCGGTTGGGACAGTTTTCCTTGTTCAGATAAGACATCCAGCTCGATCCCCACGAGCAAGGCATGCTGCATTTCACGTTTTTGAAGGACGCTTTCAACAGATTCGACGCAATGCGCTAGCGTCAGCCCCGCATTAAATGGAAGCTGCATCTCAAGGACGATCTCCGCGATGTCTTCGACTGTCACTCCTCTGTTCCGGAGTGCTTCATGTGCCGCTTTTGTCACTTCTTCGGAATGGACTCTTGAATTCCCGCCGTTCATAGAAAAACCCCTTTCCTGATAACGTTTGCTTACATGGTGATTATACCAATAGCTGAGGATATGTTACAATTTTCATACAGATTCAAATAAGGGGGCATATGGATGAACAGAGGGACTGTGCAAGATATCTCGCTTTACAGCAACGAATTGCAGGAAAAGATGCAATTATTGGTTTACCTTCCTGCAAATTATTCACCATTATATAAATATACCGTCCTGATTGCATCGGATGGCAAAGATTATTTCCAGCTTGGGCGCATTCCCCGTATCGTTGATGAATTGCTCGACAACAAAGAAATCGAGAACATCATCGTTGTAGGCGTCCCTTATAAGAGCGTCGAAGACCGCAACAATAAATACGAGCCCACCGGTAAACAGCACGGCGCCTATTTGCGCTTTCTCGCGCACGAACTTGCGCCTTACCTGGATGAACATTACCCAACCTACCAAGTCGGCATGGGCCGGACGCTGATCGGCGATTCGTTAGCGGCGACCGTATCACTGAGTGCAGCACTCCGGTACCCGAACATTTTCGGGCGCGTCATTTTGCAATCGCCTAAAGTCGGCAAGGAGCTGCTTGCCTCCGTCGAGAATTTCAAATCCGCCCAGCCTTTCACGGTATACCACGTCATCGGCAAAGGCGAGACGGCTGTGAAATTGACATCCGGCGGAACTGAAGACTTTGTGGAACCGAACCGGCAGCTGAATGAATTAATGAAGAATAAAGGATTTTCCATCTTCTATGAAGAATTTGATGGAGACCACACGTGGAAGCATTGGCAGCCTGATTTGAAACGTGCGTTGGTTCAGAATTTCGGCATGTAGGCGGAATTCACTGCTGCCAACCTTTTTTTGATATAATGATCTATGAACTAGTTACTACTGACGAGGAGGCCTTTTTATGAAATATGGTGTTGTTGCATTCCCATCAAAAAAATTACAAGACGTTGCGAACTCTTACCGCAAACGCTACGATCCGCATTATGAATTGATTACGCCGCACATTACGCTGAAAGATGCTTTTGAAGCAGATGAAGCACAAATCAAAGCGATGACAGAAGAAATGGCAAAAGTCGCTAAGCGCCACAAGCCTTTCACAATTCATGCAACACGCGTCAGCTCCTTCGCTCCACTGACCAATACCTTGTATTTCAAAGTGGATCCGACACCGGAACTAACAGCTATCCATGAAGATCTGCATTCAGACTTCTTTGGCGGGGCACCTAAGTTTTCTTTTGTGCCGCATATCACAGTTGCCCAGAAGCTATCCGATTCGGAACACGCTGATATTTTCGGCCAATTGAAAATGGTCGGAATCGATCATGAAGAAACCATCGACCGCTTCCATATCCTTTATCAATTGGAAGACGGCTCATGGACCGTTTACGATACATTCCGCTTAACAGGAGATGAAGTTTAATTGCTGAAAGTTAAAATCGCTGAAACTCCTGCTGAAAAAGAACAGGCTTTTGATGTCAGAAGAAAAGTATTCGTAGAAGAACAAGGTGTGCCATTGCATATCGAAATGGATGAATACGACGATTCCGCCACTCATTTCGTCGGCTTTAATCTGGAGCAGCCGATTGCAGCTGCACGGATCCGCGAAACCGAATCCGGCATCGGCAAGATCGAACGCGTCTGTGTACTTCCTGAGTACCGCGGACAGCATGTCGGCGTACTGATGATGAACGAAATGGAAGAGCATGCCAAAACCGCTGGCCTCTTCACATTAAAACTCAATTCGCAATCTTACGCGATTCCTTTTTACGAAAAGCTGGGCTACGAAGTCAGCTCACCGGAATTCCTCGATGCGGGCATCCCGCACCGGGCCATGGTGAAAAATTTAATGTAATCGATGCAAAAAAGCAGTTCCGCGATTTTTAGCGGAACTGCTTTTTTGTACCTATATAAGAAACTCATTAATAGACTTTTCATTTCGCTTTAGGGGGACACGTTCCGCGGGGTGGGCATGAAGCCTCCTCAGCCCGCTATCGCGTGCTTACGGGGTCTCCATTGGCCCACTGCTCCCGCTGGAAAACGGGCTGTTTCGCAAAATATCGACTCTCTTATTTACTTATAAGATATGATATCCGCTGTCTACGTGGATGGTTTCTCCTGTGATTCCGCGGGACATATTGCTGAACAGGAAGGCTGCTGTGTCGCCGACTTCTTCCGGTGTCGTGTTGCGGTGAAGCGGTGCTTTTTCTTCGATTTCACGAAGAATCGTGTTGAAGTCGCTGACCCCTTTAGAAGACAAAGTGCGGATCGGGCCTGAAGAAATCGAGTTGACGCGGATGCCTTGGCGCCCTAGATCGGCTGCCAAATAGCGCACGGACATTTCTAGGGAAGCTTTCGCGACGCCCATGATGTTGTAATTTGGCATTACGCGTTCGCCGCCGATATAAGTAAGGGCAACGATGCTGCCGCCTTCGGACATCAATTCTTTCGCATAGCGTGCGACAATCGTCAACGAATACGAGCTAATATTATGCGCCAGCAAAAAGCCGTCGCGTGATGTATCCGAGAAATTGCCTGCCAGTTCTTCAGTTTTTGCAAACGCGATGCAATGCGCCAAGCCGTCAATGCTGCCTGCCTGCTCTTTGATGGCAGCAAAGCATTGCTCTACGCTTGCATCATCAGTAACGTCACATGGCAAAATGATTTCGTGATTGCCATCGAGTGTCGCCACTAAATCGCGCACCGATTGTTCGAATCGTTCTCCAGCATATGTAAAGATCAAACGTGCGCCTGATTGGTCCAGTGAACGTGCGATGCCCCAAGCGATGCTTCGTTTATTGGCAACTCCCATGATCACGTATGTCTTGCCTGCTAATGATATTGACATTTAAATTCCCCCTGCGCCTATTATTATAACCTGGTACTAATAATACATCATAAAAAAGAAAAGTGCAATTTGCACTTTTCTAGAGTTGATTCAAAAAGGTAGTTGCCAATCCCAGGTAAATCAGGATAGAGATGATGTCATTCAAAGTAGTGATAAACGGTCCGGAAGCAACGGCCGGATCGATTTTCAAGCGGTGGATCAATAACGGAATGAACGAACCCGCCAGCGTCGCTACAAAGATTGAACTCATTACCGCAATCCCGACGAGCAGCCCGATCAGCAGCTCCCCTTTCCAGAAGTAGACAAGCCCTACGACAAATGCGCCGCAGACGACTCCGGTGATTAAACCGGTGCCCGCTTCCTGCAGCAGCAGTTTCAGTTTGCTTTTTTCTTCGATATCGCCAGTGGCTATACCGCGGACAGCCACGGCCAAGGCCTGTGTTCCACTATTCCCTGCCATTCCGGCAATCAGCGGAATAAACACCGCTAGCAGCGCCACTTGGTCAAGTGTTTCTTCGAACATGCCCATCAGGTTCGCTGTCAGCATTCCGAGGAAAGTCAGCAGGATAAGCCATGGCAGCCTTTTTTTAGCCGCAGTGAGCGGCCCTCTGTCAAACGTATCCATATCGGATACGGCAGCCAGTTTTGAATAATCATCCGATGCTTCTTCGTCCAAAACGTCAATGATATCATCGACAGTGATAATCCCCAGCAGATGATCCTGGAAGTCGACAACCGGCATTGCCAGGAAATCGTAATCCTTGATCATGCGTGCAACTTCTTCCTGGTCTTCTCCAACGGAAACGCTGACGACACGCTCGTTCATGATCGTGCTGATCAATGTGTCTTCATCAGAAATAATGAGATCGCGCAATGTCACAATGCCAGACAGCCTGCGGTCCTCATCGACAACAAATAAATAATAAATCGTTTCGGCATTCGGTGCTGCGTTCCGAAGAATATTCATGGCCGACCGGACAGTCGAATTTTTTGGTATTGAAACGAATTCGGTGGTCATGATAGAACCCGCTGTATATTCTTCGTAATGCAGCAAGTCTTTGATCTGCCTTGCCGATTCCTTGTTCATCACAGTCAAATAAGTGGCGACTTGTTCTTTGTTCAATTTGTTCAGCACGTCAACGGCGTCATCGGTATACATTTCCGACAGCAGATCAGCAGAATAATTCACGTTCATTTCCTTAAAATAATCTTCGTACTCATCATCGTCAAGCTCGATGGCTTCGAATATATCTGCCATTTCTTTAGGAGAGAGATACTGATACATCATATGCCGTATATCGAGGTCTGATTTCTCATAAAATGTCGCCTGGTCATATGGATGGTGCGACAGGAATTCTTCGCGGAAACTTTCAACGTCCCCTGTTTCAAGAAGGCGGTTCAAAAGTTCTTCATCCAATTCGGTTTCATGTTGGGATTTCTCTTCCATCATGTATGCTCCCTCCTTTCATTCTGGGTAGTCCCTGGTATACCATATAATACGTTACACTATGGTTGAAGATAATCAAGATGTAAGAGGTGAAATTCAATGAAATTCGATATAATCGGCGATATCCACGGCTGCTATAGTGAACTCCTTCAATTAATTGAAAAACTAGGCTATCAGCAGCGTGCTGGCGTCTTTGTCCATCCGAAAGGGCGCAGCTTATCATTTGTCGGCGATGCCATGGACCGCGGCCCCGACTCGCTTAATGTATTGAAGCTTTTGTTCCGTATGCAAGATGAGGGGCTGCTGTTTTACTCGCCAGGCAATCATTGCAGCAAGCTTTATCGGTATTTCAAAGGCCATTCCGTCCAAATCAGCAATGGCCTGGAGACAACATTAGCTGAATGGCGCAGTTTGCCGAAACAAGACCAGCTGACATTCCGCAAGCGCTATATGCAATTCTATGAGAAACTTCCGCTTTTTCAGGACCATCCTCCGCACTTGATTGTCGCACACGCGGGACTTAAAGAAGAGATGCTCGGCCAGCCGCTGTCAAGAGGCATCGCCAATTTCGTTTTATCCGGAGAAACGACCGGCAATTACTACGCTGACGGCCGGCCGATCCGCCGCGACTGGGCTAAAAATTACGGCGGCCAGCCGTGGGTGGTTTATGGCCACACCCCCACCGAAGTGCCTTATATCATCAACCGGACCGCGAATATCGATACCGGCTGCGTGTTCGGAGGTTCATTGACTGCATTGCGGTTCCCGGAGATGGCGATTGAATCGGTCCCTTCCCTTCAGCCTTATGCGCCTGAACGATTTTACCGCTTTACCTGAAGCAGAGCCGCCATGTCGTCGTGCAAAAGAGATTCGAAAAACATTTTTTCACCGGAAACCGGATGCAGCAATTCGAGCGAACGGCAATGCAATGCCTGCCGTTCGATGATGCTTCGCGAGCCGCCGTATAAATCGTCGCCGATAAGCGGATGGCCGATATGCGACAAGTGGACACGGATCTGATGCGTCCGCCCGGTATTCAATTGCAGGCGCAGGTGGCTGAATTCTTCGAAATCATGCAGCACTTCCACTGCAGTCTCAGCGAACTTTCCATCTTGCCTCACTTCCCGTTCGATGATGCTGCCATCTTTTCGGCCAATCGGTTCGGTGATCAGAAAATCTTTCTCTCCAACCGTGCCGTGGACAAAAGCCTCATACTGCCGCTTCATTCTCTTGCTTTGCTGTTGCAGCGAAAGCATATGGTGAATGTGGCGGTTTTTTGCAATGCACACAAGTCCTGACGTGTCGCGGTCAAGCCGTGTGGCTATGTGAAGCGTAGCGGGTACGCCATTGTCCTCGAAATGCTGGGCGACAAAATTCGCCAAGCTGCCGCCTGGGTGCTCACGCGAAGGAATCGTATTCTGCAGCGCCGGTTTATCGACGATCAAAAGCGCTTCATCTTCGTGGATGATTTTCAACGGGCCAGGCTCTGCCTTCAAACCGCCGCCGAGCTCTTCAAGCGGAAAAATAACGGTCACGGCATCGCCCTTTTCCACGATGTGCCGGACCGTTACTTCGGCGCCATTGACCAGTATCAGGCCGCCGCCGTATTTAACCGATGCCAATGTTCGCTTGGAAATACCCCAGTCGCTCAGGGCTTCCCTCAATATGCCGTTTTCTTTTGCGGCGTAAGTTAATTGAAATGGATTAAGCTGTTTCACTTTTATACCTCACTATCGATAAATGAATCATGCACCCTTTTCCAAAACGGAAACGCCCGGAAACGTGCAAATCGGACCTTTTCATCCGCCACTCTGTATTCAATCGATTTTACATCTTTGTGAAGCAATTGCAAATGGTCCACAGTGACCATGAAGTCTGGCGCTTTGACTGGGCGCAGCGCGCAGCGGTGATGGGCTGGCAGCACAAGCGGAGAGCCCACTGTCCGGAATACACGATTGTTGATCGACGCCATTTCCGTTAATTGCATCGCTTCGAGCGACGGGTGGATGATGGCGCCTCCCAGCGCTTTATTATATGCCGTACTGCCAGACGGTGTGGACATGCACAAACCGTCTCCACGGAAACGCTCAAAATGGCTTTCGTTCAGAAACACATCCATGACAAGCGTGACGTCCGGCGATTTCACAGTCGACTCGTTCAGTGCCAGGTACACCACCGGCTCATTTTTGTTTTGGTAATGGATGCTGACTTCAACTAACGGATATTCAATGACTTCATATTCCTTTTTAGCAATCGACAACACCAGTTTTTCAATTTCAATCGGTTTCCAATCGGCATAAAAACCCAAATGGCCCGTGTGGATGCCGACAAATGCGACAGAAGATATCTGGTCGCGGTATTTATGGAACGCATGCAGCAATGTGCCGTCCCCGCCGATCGATAGCACGACATCCGGCGACTCTTCGTTCCATTCCATGCCGAAATCCTGCAGGTAAGCGCGGGCTGTCGCCATCAATTCGTTTGATAGATCATCGCTTCTGGATTGGATATAAAATTTCATTGGCTTTTTTTCCCTCCTTGGCGGTCTGTTGGAAAATGGGTACTCGCGGCGTCTTTGAATTCTGTGAAATAAGCCTGCGCTTCCTGGATTTCGTCCCGGATTTGGGACATCTCTTCATCTAACTGGAATGCCGCCTCCGCAGCACGCTGCAGCCGGATTTTGATTTCTTCCGGGAACACGCCTTTGTATTTATAATTCAATGAATGCTCAATTGATGCCCAGAAGTTCATTGCCAATGTACGGATTTGGATTTCAGCAAGGATAAGCTTTTCGCCTTTGATCGTCTGGACAGGATACTCAACAATGACGTGATACGAACGGTAGCCGCTCTGCTTTTCGTGGGAAATATAATCTTTTTCCTCCACTATGCGCAAATCATTGCGCTGGCGCAGCAGCCCGACAACTGTTTCAATATCGCCGACAAACTGGCACATCATCCGCAATCCGGCGATATCCTGCAATTGGTGCGCTAAATCATCCGAAGGCTCGAATGGAATGCCTTTTTCAAGCGTCTTGTCGTAAATGCTGGCGAGCGGTTTGACCCGCCCGGTTACAAACTCTATCGGAGAATTCGAATTATCCGTTTCAAATTGTTGGCGCATTCCTTTGAATTTTATCTTCAATTCATCTACCGCCTGTTTATACGGTGCTAAAAACCGATCCCATTGACCCATGCTGTATCCACTCCAATTCTTTCTATGCTCGAGAAGCCAAAGCCTCTTGAAAAGCTTTTTCAACGGCTGAGCTGAATGCACCGCCGTAATTGTCGTTACCTTCTATATTCTCCAAGAGCATCCACAATTCCTCGTGGTAGGAAGCCAAGGGCATGATTTGTTCCCCCCATTGCAGCAATGGCACTTCTTTGCGCTGCAATGCGGCAAGCATCGCTGGCCATAAAGCTTCCTTGAATTGCATATAAATATAATCAGTGCCTGTATCCAATAAATAGACAAAAGCGTGGCCGTCCGAATCCGCAATCATGCGGCCCGAAGCTTCCAATGCTTCAAAAGGCTCCTGTGCTCCAACGATGAATTGAATCCCTTCATCTGAAATAATTCCGTTCTGGACTTTTACAAGTTTACGCAATGGAATTCTCCCTTTCCTGCTGGCAATATATAGTGATATTTTAACACAGCTCCCGCATCCGTTGCAGTTAGACCCGAATTATCCCATAATAAATCATACGAGAGAGGTGCTGCGACATGTCAAAAGAACTTGAAATCGAATTCAAAAATATGCTCCAAAAAGAAGAATACGAAAAATTGGCTGCCCATTATGGATTTTCAGAAAGTGATGTAAAAACGCAGGAAAACTTTTACTTCGATACCCCGGATTTCCAGTTGAAAAACTTGAAATCCGCATTGCGGATCCGAAAAAAACAGGACGGCTTTGAATGCACGCTTAAAACTCCTGCTGCCCACGGCCATTTCGAAATTACCGATGCCCTGGCAGAAGACCAGGCAACAGCCATGATCGAAGGGCAAACTTTTCAAGCGCCTGAGGTCTGCGCAGCTTTGGCGGAGTTGACGGTTTCCCCGGATGCCCTACAATTGATCGGCGCATTGACCACCCACCGCATGGAAATGGAAACAGCGGATGGGCTGTTGGTGCTCGACCATTCGGAATATGCCGGAACGGAAGACTATGAAATTGAGTTTGAAGTAAAAGAGGCTGCAGCAGGCGAAAAGCATTTCTATGAGTTACTGGAAAGCCACAGCATTCCTGTGCGCCATGCCAACAAAAAAATTGCCCGATTTATGGCCGCCGCAGAGCGCAGGCAGCAAGCGGGGCTTTAAGCGAACGGACGTTTCCATATTTCCCCAATAAGTCTATATTGTTTGAGAAAATCCCACTCCGTTGTTAGAATGAATTTACAGCTAAAGCAAAGGAGACACAATAATGACTGGAAAACCGATTATTCCGTACGAAGAAATTGGTGCGGAACGCTTGTCTCAACTAGTAGACGCATTTTATGCCCGCGTCGCCAAGCATCCAAAGCTGCAGCCTATATTCCCTAGCGACTTAACTGAAACAGCACGAAAACAAAAACAATTCTTGACCCAATATTTAGGGGGCCCGAACATCTATTCTGAAGAACACGGGCATCCCCGCCTGAAAGCGCGCCACCACCCTTTTCCAATCACTCCAGACAGAGCACAGGCATGGCTTGAATGCATGCACGAAGCGATGGATGAAGTAGGTTTGGAAGGAAAGTTTCGGGAAGTCTTCTTTCAGCGGCTTGTTTTGACCGCTCATCATATGGTGAACGAGCGCGACAGCGAGGAGGAATTAGAGTGAACGATTTGGATTTAGCTACACCCTCAGACGTCCTCACTAAGACGTCCAAACCGATGGAATTATATGTTTTTCTTGATCCCTTGAATCCAGAATGCTGGGAACTCCAAGCGATTATCCGCAAGCTGCAAATTGAATACGGCCATTATTTTTCAATGCGTTTTGTTATCAGCACGAAATTATTCAATTTGAACAAAGCGGGTGCCGCGCCGATCATTGACACCGACCGGCTTTCCCATCCGGTATTGGCTTCTGTGGCAGTTAAAGCCGCTGAGCTTCAGGGCAAACGCGCCGGCAACCGGTTCCTGCACAAATTGCAGGAGTATTTGCTGCTCCAGACTAAGGACGTCTCTTCTTATTCAATTTTGTTGGAAATTGCGGAAGAATCCCAGCTGGACCCGGAAGAATTCCAAAAAGATTTCCATTCTGTCCATACGGCCAAAGCTTTCCAATGTGATTTGCACATCACACGGGAGATGGAAATCGACGAAGTGCCAAGTATTGTTTTTTTCAACGAATGCATAGAAGACGAAGGCGTGAAAGTTTCCGGACTTTATACTTACGAAGTTTATCAAGCCATTATGCAGGAAATGTTAGGCAATAAAAACTTAAACCGCCAACCGCCGCCATCTCTCGACGAGCTGTTCCTGAAGTATTCCACTATGGCGACAAAAGAAGTTGCTTCCATTTATAATATTTCCGAACAAACTGCCGAATGCGAATTGAAGAAAAAAGTCCTTCAGCAAAAATTGGACCGCATCACTTTGCCAGATCAAACTCTTTGGACTTTAAAATAACAGCCACTGCACTAAATTGAACTTCTATTATAGAAAAAAGCGGAGCAGGATCCCGAATGGGTTCCTGCTCCGCTTTTTTTCATGAAACGATGAAAGGCGCCTTCCACGTCCGGAAGGCGCCTTTCCATATTACACAAAGGGGATGGGAGAAATGTTCACGCTCAAACAAAGGGGTGTATGTTTGTATGTGATTTATTTCACAACTTAACTTTATCACGGAATAATAGTTAATGCAATAATTCACAAAGGAATTCACAAATTTGTCATATTGCGCGGATCAGGCCCAGGTGCTGTTAAGTTGAGCTTAAGAAGCAAGGTAGTGAAAGCCGCTCCGGACGTTTTGGGCAAAGCTCCCGCAATGAGCCGGAAAGAACCCTCGTCTTATTACTAAGAACTTTCTGCTTCTGTCCTTGTCCCCGTCCCTGCAACGCTTCGCTAGCTTCGAGACACGAAGACCTTTGCAATGCTTCGCTAGCTTCGGGACATGAAAAACCAGTTGCATCTCTACGCTAGATTCGAAACAATGAAGTGCGTTGCAGCGCTATGCGCTTCTTCTAAAAATGCACTCCCCAACAATTGGGTCCATGCCTTCGCAGTTTTTTTGCGAAATATTGATTATGAATATACAAAAGGGCTACTTATATAGTGTTTAATTTGAAGCAAATGAATCTTTTTTCTTCAAAAAACTATTTTGAAATAACAAAAGCCGGAAGCTGCTTTGTAATTGCAGCTCCCGGCCAGTCTGTTATTTTTTCAATAAAAGCTTTTCAAGTTCGTTTAATTTCTCTTCAAAAACCTTGCACGCTTCTTCAACAGGCTGCGGGGATGTCATGTCGACACCAGCTTTTTTCAGGACCTCAATTGCGTAATCCGAGCTTCCTGCTTTAAGAAACTCATTGATGTAGCGGTCTATAGCCGGCTGCCCTTCTTCAAGGATCCCTTTGCTCAGCGCAGTGGCTGCGCTGAAACCCGTCGCATATTGGAATACATAATAATTATAGTAGAAGTGTGGGATGCGAGACCATTCCAAACCGATTTCTTCATCCACCGCGACATCTTCGCCGAAGTATTTTTTATTCAGCTCATAATACACTTCCGTCAGGCGGTCAGCTGTCAGCGCTTCGCCTTCTTGGTCCATTTTATGGATCAAGTGCTCGAACTCCGCAAACATTGTCTGGCGGAATACAGTTCCCCGGAAGCCGTCAAGCCAGTGGTTAAGAAGATAAATGCGCTCTTGGTCGTCTTCTGTCGTTTTCACCAAGTAATCGTTAAGCAGTGCTTCATTTGTCGTTGAAGCCACTTCTGCAACAAATATTGAATAATCACCGTAGACATAAGGCTGTGCTGCACGCGTATAATAGCTATGGACACTGTGGCCGAATTCATGTGCAAGCGTAAACAAATTGTCTACGTTATCCTGCCAATTCATGAGGATATAAGGGTTCGTGCCATAAGCTCCAGAGGAATAGGCACCGCTGCGCTTCCCTTTGTTCTCTTTGACGTCCACCCACCGGCTGTTGATGCCTTTTTCAACAATGCCTGTGTATTCCTCACCTAGAGCTTCAAGGCCTTTAAGCATTGTTTCTGTCGCTTTTTCGTAAGGGAACTCCATTTTCACTTCTTTGACGAGCGGTGTGTACATATCCCACATATGGACTTTATCCAATCCCAGTACTTCTTTGCGCAAAGCAGCATAACGATGAAGCAGGTGGAGATTGTTGTTGACCGTTTCCACCAAGCTGTCATATACGCTTTCCGGTATGTGGTCGTCCGCCAATGCTGCTTCACGTGCGGAATTGAATTTGCGGATCCGTGCATTGACGTTGTCGCGTTTGATGTTTCCGGCAAGTGTCGATGCAAACGTATTGCGGAATTTGCCGTATGTGGCGTATACCGCTTTGAATGCATCTTCTCTTACCCGGCGGTCCGGATTTTCCAAAAAGCGGCTGTAATTGCCATGGGTGATGCGGACTTTTTCGCCTTTTTCATTTTCGATTTCCGGAAATTCCAAATCGGCGTTGTTCAGCATGCCAAACGTTTCAGAAGAAGCACTGACCACTTCAGACAATTGAGCCAGCAAAGCTTCCTGTTCAGCAGGCAGCACATGCGGCCGATGGGCATTCAACTCATCGAGTGCATGCTTGTAAAGTTTTAGTCCATCATGTTCTTCCACATAGCCGGCCAACACAGCTTCATCGAGGCTGAGGATTTCCGGTGTTAAGAATGACAGTCCAGTCGAAACTTTTGCGTAAAGTGATTTGATGCGGCTATCCATCGCTTGGTATGTAGAATTCGTGGTGTCTTGGTCATAACGCATATGAGCATACGTGTATAACTTTTGTAGACGTTGAATCAATTCATCTTTATAGGTAAATGCTTGATAGAGAGCTTCCGCCCCTTCACCTAAAATGCCTTGGAAAGATGACGATTTCTCTGCGAGTTTAGCCACTTCTTTGAATTCCTGTTCCCAAGCTTCATCGGCAGCGAAAATGTCTTCCAATTTCCATGTTAATTCTGCAGGAACTTCTTCCCGCAACAATAATGTATCAGCCATTTCCTTTTCCTCCTTTGTCCTACTTATTAAGAAGTCGAACTACACCCCATTTTCTCAATTTTCAACCGTTTTTGCAATAGTGAGCATATAATAGCTCCAGTAATTTGCCATTCTCCGGCTCTGCTGCCTTAGTCTTCTTGTAAATGCATGCATAGTCTTCCAGCAGACCCAGCGCCTCTTCATATAAGGTTCCAGTTGAGAGCTTGAGGATTCCATTGTCAACGAGTGTTGCAAGAGGCACTCCATTGCGAAGGGCTTTGATGACGCGCATTTGCCAGATTACGGGCCGCTCATCGAAATGTCTTGCAGCGCCAAAAGGAACGCCGATGATTGCCGGGAGCTCAAGCCGATTAAGTTTCAACTCGTATGACAAAAGCCAAAAAGGATTTCGATGCCGCAGTTTCGCGTATTGCTGTGAACGGACGAAAGCATCCCGCCGCGCCATCGATAGCTGAAAAACCTCTTTAAACTCTTCAAATACCAGTTTTTTCGGAATTGCAAACGGGTATTGCTGAGACCTTGCAGGCAGTGACTTCAGTTTGGCAACCCAATGGTTTCCGCCCATCCAAAAGAGACTGGAAGCGTAAGTGAAAACGTTTGTTTCTGGACAAAAGAACAAGACATAGTCGATTCCGTTTGTGCGCCTGGCCATCGCCCATTCAAATTGCTTGAGTCTGATCAGTTGAATACCGTCACGCTGTTGGAAACGTGCACTTAAAATCCACTGGGACTCAATGGCAATGGACCGGTAACCTTCCGTCCTTGATCTTATCTCGCTGGCAGATATGGCGCTGCACTGAAATTCTATGGCCATATTTTGATTAACAAACAGATCTGCCCGCTGCTTAATGGCTGGCAGATATTTTTCGAGTTCAGTGGAGTAGTTTAAACGTGAGAAGAATTCTTGGAGCTGCAATTTGCCGTGCAAATGCAAAGAGGTTTCGGGTTCACTGGAGGCATCGCAATCAGCAAGAGAACGATGTGCGAAATGGGGGATTTTCACTTCACCTGCTTTCAGTACTAGATCAGCACCGCAGCCAGGACAATAATAGGGCTCCTTTTTAAGAGCAGCTAACTCTTCAGGGCTAAACTTTCGGACCAATGAAACCAATTTATTGAAGCTGCTCAACGCGATTAATATGGCGCTCACTCTCCTTTTGTTGATTGTAGTCAAACAATGGAGCATAAGCAATATCTTCTTTATATCAAACTGGATCACTTCGCTTGAAGCAAAAAAAAAAAAAAAGATCTCCTCAAGAGGAGATCTTTAGCCGAAATAATGCAGAACGTTTGGCAATGCATCTTCTTTAAAAATCGGTTTTCCGTATTCTTCCAAACGATGGATAGTTAACGGAGATGCCGTCAAATATTCACTAATAATGCTGATATAATTTTTGACATCTTCTTCGCTATGAAGCAAATCATCAAAACTTATATAAAGATAATACTTGTTCTCGAAATGGTAAATAGCAGATTCAATCGGTACGTATTCAAGTCGGCGTGCTAAGGGCACTAAATCCTCTACTTGCACTACATTGAATGTGTAATCCATTTTCTTGACATCCGGCTCTTCGAATACAGGTTCAAACTCATCGAATTCCGGTGCAGCAGCATCTTCACTGCCGAATAGTTTACGTCTTTCTTCTATATCATCAGGCAGATCGAGCTTCTGGCCATCTTTTGTAAGCTGAGCTCGCGTGACTGTCACTTCCAACCCTTTATCCATCGCTTGCACTTGGATCCATAATGGGCCTTCCATAACAAAATCTGCTTCTTCATTAACTTCGTCCATCATTTCCCAAAAAAGCTCTTCGCTTTTATCTCGGTTAAACCAAATTTCATCACGGCTAAAACCTCGTTCTTCAACATCTAGATAGGAAATGTAAAATTTTACTGTGTTGTCATTAATTCTTTCGATCTCCATTTTACACCTCTCCTTTCGAAATGGACTAAGAGGATCGTCCTTATAGGCCGTGCAGTTGTGCTAGCCCCATTATAGCCTTTTTCCTGGCGAATGAGAAAACTTATGCCTGTAAATAGGTTCTTCAGGTACATAAGAGTTTAGTCGATTCAATCTCCAAATGCAACTAGTTGAGAAGGGTTGAAATATAAAGAAAACTGCCCGGGATCCATTATGAATTGTCATAAAGACCGGGCAGCAAGTTAAATCATGTTCAGTTCACCATACGCTGAGCTTCGAGCAATTGGTACGCTCTGACTTTACGAGGAAGGAATCGACGAATTTCATCTTCATTGTATCCGACCTGTAAGCGTTTTTCATCCATGATAATCGGACGGCGAAGCAAACCAGGATATTCTTGGATCAATTCATACAAGCGCTGAAGAGGAAGGCTTTCGACATCCACATTCAGTTTTTGGAATATTTTAGAACGGGTTGAGATAATTTCATCTGTACCATCTTCTGTCATTCTAAGAATCTCTTTGATTTCGCTGATTGTCAGCGGCTCAGAGAAGATATTGCGTTCTGTATATGGAATATCGTGTTCTTCCAGCCATGCTTTTGCTTTTCGGCAAGACGTACAGCTTGGAGAAGTAAATAATGTAACCATCATGGTGAAGCACTTCCTTTCGGATTCAAGTTAATTCGATTAATGATTATTAAATTAGAATCACTATAATGTAGAAGCTTTACATTCATTATACAACATTTAGCTTTAAATGGATATACTGTTGTTAAAAAAATATGCTGAAAGCTCATCTTTTGTCACATAATCGCTATATAATATCTTACTTTCATTAACTTATATATAACAATAATTTACCCGCCCTCGTCTACTTTAAACCCGGTTATTAAAAAAAGTATTCTCAATTACAATTGTCCCTTTGAAAACAAGATTTCACTTTTCTTACTCTTATTAATAACGTTTCAGCTAACAAAAAGTTTCAAAAACAAAACCTCCCGTGATAAATCGCGGGAGGTTTCAGAATTTAAGGCGTGTAGTCGACTCCTTGGGAATAAGTATTCCCCGCATTCCATAGCAAAAACTCATTAATGCCATTATCGTTAAGCGCTTTTATCTGCGCTTGTACTTCTGCTTTGCCATACTTCTTGTAGTTTCCTGCACCTAGATAAGATGCTGTGAAATCCTGCAGCCATGGACGCGAAACCGGGGCTGTCTTTAAGCCGGCCAATTTCTTGTTTTCCATTTTTGCGTATTCCGATACCAGTTTATATGGTTCAAGATCCGGTTTCGGAATGCCAAAATATGCTGTCCAGTGGCTAGGGTAGATCATTGAAGAAATGACATCGACATTTTCGGATATTTTTCCGAAGTTCTGGCCAATGCCCGGCGCTTCAGCCAGTGTTGCCGCATAGCCAAAAATATCGACAGAAACCTCTACATCATACGGTTTCAATTGCTCGCGTGCATAAGCCACAAAATCCGTTACGGCGCTTACACGGCTTTGTACAGGGTCTTGGGAAGCATCGACGTACTCACCCATTGAATAGTCCAATGTATCCGCCCGGTTTTCGAAGCCTTCTGGGAACCGTACATAGTCAAACTGAATTTCTTTAAATCCGAGTTTTGCTGCTTCAATTGCAATTTGCACATTGTAATCCCAGACTTCCTTTAGAAAAGGATTGACAAAAGATTCCTCGCGCCCATTCTTCCACACTGCTCCATTGTCCACAAATGACAAATCCGGGCGCTTTTCGGCAAGAATGGAATCTTTAAAGACCACGACACGCGCAATCGGATAAATTTGTTTTTCTTCAAGCCTCTCAAGCACAGCTCGCGGATCTTTAATAAACGGTTTGCCGATATCCATCGCAGCCAAGTCTGACCCTTTTTCAGGCAGATAAGTTAAATGGCCCAGATCTTCTTTAATATCAATGACCATTGCATTCAATTCTGTCTTATCAACAAAATCGACCAATCTTTCAAAACGTTCACCGCCTGCAGAATTTCCTGTGACAAATATGCCGCGAACAGCATCTGGGTATTCAAAATTCAATCCTGAATCAAATTGATACAATGCGGACGTTGCCAAAAGTTCCATATTTAACTTAGTGCCTTGATAGCTGCGTTCTGTGAACTCTGGTGATGCATCGTCCTCAGCAGCCGCCACAGGGGTCCCAAGTGCAGAACTCATCACCAACATGCTAACAATTGCCCATTTCTTTTTAATCATGCTGCACCTGCTTTCTTTCTGTTCTTCTCTAACAATTTTATCATTATTTAGGTAAATAGAAAGAAAAAAACAGCAATACCTGTAAAAGGCATTGCTGTTCAAAAATTTATTATCTGACGGCTACTGACGCTTTCAATGCTTCAAACTCTGAAGTCGAACATTGAACAAAATGGCCAGGCGTAATTTCTCTCATTTGCACATCGTCTTTTTCTGTGTAATTATGCGACGCCGGATCATATGATTTACGGACCCGGTTGCGCTCATAGTTTGGATCCGGCAGCGGAATCGCAGATAATAGCGATTGCGTGTATGGATGCATCGGGTTTTTGTACAGATCTTCTGCTGGCGCCAATTCGACCAGCTTTCCGAAGTACATAACACCGATGCGGTCTGAAATGTATTTAACCATTGAAAGGTCATGCGCGATGAAAAGATAAGTCAAACCCTTTTTCTCCTGCAATTCTTTCAGCAAGTTTACGACCTGTGCTTGAATCGAAACATCCAATGCAGAAATCGGCTCATCAGCAATGATGAAATCCGGATCTACTGCTAGAGCACGCGCGATTCCAAGACGCTGGCGCTGTCCACCTGAGAATTCATGCGGATAGCGGTTAGCATGCTCTTTGTTCAAACCGACTGTTTCCAGTAATTCAAAAACCATCTGCTTGCGTTCCGCACCATTTTTTGCCAAGCCATGGATATCGATGCCTTCAGCAATGATGTCCATAACTTTCATGCGCGGGTTCAACGAAGCATAAGGATCTTGGAAAATCATCTGCATTTTGCGGTTGAATTTCTTTAGATCTTTTTTCGACTTTTTGCCGTGGACGTTTTCACCTTCATAAAATACGTCGCCGGAAGTTGCATCGTATAAACGAATGATCGAACGGCCGGTTGTGGATTTCCCACAGCCCGATTCGCCAACCAAACCTAGTGTTTCGCCTTTATAGATGTCAAAGCTGATATCGTCTACCGCTTTCACTTCGTTGGATTTGCCTACGTTGAAATGCTGTTTCAGGTTTTTGATTTCCAATAACTTTTCAGCCATTATACAGCTCCCCCTTCATAATATCTGCTTCCCGGGAATTTCTTCATCCGTTCGATAACAGATAACGGCGGCTCTACTCTTGGAGCGTCCGGATGCAAGAGCCATGTTGCCGCTTGGTGTGTGTCGCTCACCTTGAAGAATGGAGGATTTTGTTCCATGTCGATTTGCAATGCGTATTCACTGCGAAGCGCAAACGCGTCGCCTTTTGGAGGCGCCAATAAGTCTGGCGGCGTTCCTGGAATTGCATAGAGTTTCGATTCTGCAGTGTCCAATGACGGCATAGAGCTTAGAAGTCCCCATGTATATGGATGCTGTGGATTGTAGAATATTTCATCGACAGTGCCGATTTCAACAATCTTGCCGCCATACATTACCGCAACTCGATCAGCTACGTTTGCGACTACACCAAGATCGTGCGTGATGAAGATAATCGAAGTATCGATTTTTTTCTGCAGATCTTTCATTAACTCCAAAATTTGTGCTTGGATGGTTACATCCAATGCTGTTGTCGGCTCATCCGCAATCAGAATCTGCGGGTTGCAGGCCAAGGAAATCGCAATAACAATCCGCTGGCGCTGTCCGCCTGAGAATTGATGAGGATATTGTTTCATCCGCAGCTCAGGTTTCGGCATGCCCACGAGGCGTAAAAGATCGATTGCCACTTTTTTCGCTTCTGATTTGCTGATTTTTTGGTGCTTTAAAATCGGCTCCGTGATTTGGCGGCCGATTGGCATCGTCGGATTCAAAGAAGTCATCGGATCCTGGAAAATCATCGAAATGTCTTTTCCACGGATTTTCTGCATTTCTTTATCGCTAAGTTTCGTCAAGTCACGTCCGTCAAACAAGATTTCGCCGTTTTTGAAAACAGCTGATTGTTCAGGCAACAAGCGCATGATAGATTTTGTCGTTACCGATTTACCGGAACCCGACTCCCCTACAATCGCCAAAGTTTCCCCTTTATATAGATCGAAGTTTACTCCCCGAATCGCTTTTACTTCCCCATTAAAAGTGTTGAAGGAAAGCTCAAGGTCTTTTACTTGTAAAATTTTCTTCATTTTAAACTTTCCTCCTTAATCTTTCATCTTAGGATCCAGCGCATCACGCAAGCCGTCACCGATCAAGTTAAAGCTGATCATGATCAAGCTCAACAAAATTGCTGGGAATGCTAAGATATGCGGCTGGAATTGGAGCAGCTTATAGCCGTCGTTGATTAATGTACCAAGAGACGCATCCGGTGCTTGAAGGCCCAGACCGATAAAGCTTAAGAAAGCTTCGAAGAAGATTGCACTTGGAATCGTAAACATTGTGTTGATGATGACAATACCCAGAACGTTAGGCATCAAATGTTTCCAGATGATACGGGAATCACTTGCCCCTAAAGTACGTGAAGCTAGAACGAATTCCTGGCTCTTATACTTCAAGACCTGCCCACGGACGACTCGTGACATCCCGGTCCAACCGGTTATTGTCAGAGCGATAATAATTGCCACAATCCCGGGATCCATAATCAGAATGAAAAGGATTACAACAACCAAGTTTGGAATACCAGTCAAAATTTCAACAATACGCTGCATGAAATCATCGATGCGGCCGCCGAAATAGCCGGATACTCCTCCGTAGATAACACCGATCAACATATCAATCGCAGCTGCGACAAAGGCGATGAACAAGGAAACTTGCGTCCCTTTCCAAAGGCGTGAGAACATATCTCGGCCAAGGCCGTCAGTGCCGAACCAATAATTGACTTCGACATTTTTCATGTCGTAGATATCAACATCTTTGCCACCCAAATTGCCGTGGCCATCCAGGATGCCCAAATTCTCAATAACCGGAATTTTAGGCGGCAAGTTAGCATGTGTTATGGTTTGCGCGTTTGGTTCGTAAGGGCTGATCATCGGTCCCACGAAAGACATGATGACGATTAATGTGAAAAGGATGATGCTGAATATTGCACCCTTGTTTTTTCGCAGGCGCAGCCATGCATCCTGCCAAAAGCTCATGCTCGGTTTTGATATGCGTTCAGCTTGATTTGCATCAACTGTTATACGCTCAAAAGAGCCTTTCGGCAATTTTTCTAGATTTTGTGTCATTAGTTTTTACCTCCTGAAAGACGGATCCGAGGATCGATGATGCCATATAGAATATCTACTATTAAGATGACGACTATCAAGAACACTGAGAAGAAAATCGTTGTGCCCATAATAATAGAGAAGTCATTGACCATGATGGATTTTACGAATTGCTCGCCAATTCCTGGTATTGCGAAAACCTGTTCCACAACTAGGGAACCAGTTAAAATGCCAACTGCCATTGGTCCAAGAACAGTTACCAACGGAATCAATGCGTTACGGAAAGCGTGTTTGAAAGCGACTTCAAAACCGCTTGAACCTTTTGCTTTTGCAAGAGTAATATAGTCGGAACTTAAAACTTCAATCATTTCTGTACGGATGAAACGCGCTGCAGTCGCTAATGGGAACATCGCCAACGCAATCGATGGCAGGACGCTGGACATAAAACCATCTTTCCAGAGTGCTACAGGGAACCATTCAAGCTTAACGCCTAACCAATATTGGAGCAGCGTTGCAAAAACAAATGATGGTATCGATATTCCGATGATAGCTATCAGTGTACTGGAATAATCAATCCATGTATTTTGCCTCAATGCGGCAACCATGCCGAGGAGCACCCCGATAATTGTGCCTAGAATCATGCCCTGGAAACCAATTTGTGCAGATGGGCCCATGCGGCTCAAAATCAAGTCTGTAACATTAGCGCCTTTGAATTGGTTGATCGAGATTCCAAGGTCACCTTTTAATAAGCCGAACATATAGTCGAAATACTGAACTGGAAGAGGTTCGTTCAAACCATAACGCGCTTCGACAACCGCTCTTTGTTCAGGAGATAGTTTACTTGCGGAAGCAATAGGGGATCCTGGTAAAATTTTCATTAAGAAAAATGTGAATGTAGCAATCAGTGCTAAAGTGATTACCATATAAATCAATCGTTTTCCGATATATCTTGCCATGTTGCACCTCCAAGAAGATTAGATCTATTTTACATGGGCCATGAACATCTCTGCATGGGTGCCATATTCTTTTCGATAGTTAGCTGAAAATGGTCAATTTTCGGTGAATTTTCATACATTAGAAAAGAGAGTATATCGAACACATTTATCCGATATACTCTCTTACTATTTGTTTTTCACAGTGGCCAGTTTACAGAATTATTCTTTGCCTGATACGAATGCCCATTTGTAGCTATAATCTCCACCGAACGGGTGAGAAACGATACCTTGAACATACGGTTTTTGAAGTGACATAACACCACGTTGGTAAATCGGCGCGATAGCAGCGTCATCTTCGATCAAGATTTTTTCAGCTTTAGCCATTGCATCCCAACGACCAGCAAGGTCTTGAGCCAATTCGCCTTTAGCTTGTTCGATCAATTTGTCAAACTCAGGGTTAGAGTAAGACATCAAGTTGTGTGAAGAACCAGTTACGAACAAATCGATGAATGTCATTGGATCCTGGTAATCAGGGCCCCATCCAGAGTTTTGGATATCGTAATCTTGCGCCTCATCAAGTTCTAGACGAACGTTGAATGGTACTGCTTTAAGGTTTACAGTCAAACCTTCAAGATTTTCTTCAAGTTGTGATTTCAAGTACTCATCCATTTTCTTAGCAAGCTCAGAGTCTCCGCCAAGCAATTCAAGAGTTACTTCAGTTTCACCAAGTTCTTCTAAGCCAGTAGCCCAGAATTTTTTAGCTTCTTCAGCATTGAATTCGTTCATGTCGCCGTTTACTTCACGGAAATCCGCGCCGCTCTCGTCGAAAGTGAATTCAGTTGGTACTAGGTAGTTAGCTGGAAGTGATCCGTTAGCCAATACTACGTCAGTTAGATCTTGTTTGTTGAACGCCAAAGAGATTGCACGGCGGATGTTTTCGTTCGCAAGTGGAGTTTTCTCACCATTGCGTTCTTGGTTGAATTTCAAGTAGAAAAGAGTTGGTTCAAGTTCTTTAATAACTTCTTCGTTATCAGCGTATTGCAATGCGTACTCGCCTGAAAGGCCAGCGCGATCTTTTTCGCCTGAAGTGTAAAGGTTAACTGCAGTACCTGGCTCTTTAACTACGTCAACATTGATTTTTTCAAGTTGAACTGTTTCAGCATCCCAGTACTCAGCATTTTTTTCCATTGACCATTTAAGTCCAGTGCCATCCCAGTTAGTCAAGACGAAAGGACCGTTTGAAAGCAAGTTGTCTGAGTTAGACGCATAAGCATCGCCTTTTTCAGTAACGAAAGCTTCGTTTTGCGGGTAGAAAGTTCCGAAAGCCATTAGAGACATGAAGTAAGGAACTGGGCGCTCAAGAGTAACGACAAGAGTTTTCTCGTCAGTAGCTTCGATTCCTAGTTCAGCTTTGTCCATTTTGCCTTCAGAGATTGCTGTAGCGTTTTTGATCGTTCCAGCCATCATGTATGGACCATAAGGTGATCCAGTAGCCGGGTCGATCGCGCGCTGCCATGAGAAAACGAAATCTTGCGCTGTAACTGGCGTACCATTAGACCAATTAGCGTCACGCAATTTGAACGTGTAAGTCAAACCGTCTTCGCTGACAGTTGGTTCGCCTTCAGCTAGAGCTGGTTCAGCAACGTTTTCTTGGTTCAAGCGGAACAAACCTTCGTTAACGTTGTTCAAGATGTTGAATGCTACAGAATCTTCAGCGATAGCTGAGTCCATTGAAGGAATTTCTGCGCCTTCCATCAAGTTAAGTTCTTGCACTGCATCTGGCTCGCCTGCAGGTGCTTCAGTAGATGTTCCATCTTCTTTTTCTTTCTCTGGAGTTTCAGATCCTTCTTCGCTTCCGCCGCCACATGCAGCTAAAAATGCGCTCAGAACTAAAACTAGGCTCATTAGCCAAAATAACTTGCTGTTCTTCACTTACGTGACCCCCTTAAATTTTCTGAAAAATTGGTACACTGTTAATTATACATATTCTTTTTTCCTTGTACAGCGTTTTTTTTAAGCTAATTACAATTAGATGACAGCAAGATGTCAAAGAAATGTCGTGAAGTAGCGTGAATATTGGGTTTGTAAGCGTTTACTAAGGAAAAATTTTTCAGTTTTTTTTGATTTTTTTTTCTAAATCTTCTACAATATATTAGAACTGAGGTGCAAAAAAATGAAAAAATCCTTTATCGGTATATTAATAATACAAGTTCTGATCGTATTGACCATGACTTTTAGAAGTGATCCGTTCTCTCTTTTGTCCTACATTAATACCTCCTTCATCTATGGAGGGGTATTGGTTTTCATCGGCCTCTGGGTTTTTGTGATTAGAACCGGCGTATTCGATATCTTCACGATGAGCATGCGAAAAGTGTTTAAGGGGAAATCGACGCTTGAAGACGATGAGATGAGGCTCCCATCGGAAACGATGGCTTTCTCCAGCTCCCCTTTGCTGATCATCGGCGGAACCACGCTGCTTATTATGGGAATCTGTTTGCTGATTTATATGATGTAGATATTGCGCTGAATTTCTTCTTTGGTTTATAATGGATGAATATATGAAGCTGTGATAAAGAGTAGTAGATGGCCTTCCTTCTATAATAGAGAGTCTGTGGCTGGTGGAAACAGATGTCGGAAACCATTGAATGGACTTTTGAGCTGAAACGGTGAAGCAACGTAGCCGTTTCCGTGTTCTTCACGTTATGAAGAAGAGTGGCCGGAAACGGCAACTAGGGTGGTACCGCGGAAAAACACATCATTCGTCCCTTTATGCAGGGATGTGTGCTGTGTTTTTTTATTTTGAGGAGGAATTGTCGATGAAAAAGATTTTTTCAGGCGTACAGCCTACCGGTACAGTGACTTTAGGAAACTATATCGGCGCATTTAAACAATTTACAGAACTTCAGGACGAATACGATTGCATTTTTTGCATCGTCGACCAACATGCGATTACGATGCCGCAGGACAGCAAAGAACTGCGCAAGAACATCAAATCGTTGGCCGCATTGTATCTTGCAGCCGGCATCGATCCCGAAAAAGTCACGCTGTTCATCCAGTCGGAAGTTCCGGCGCACGCCCAGGCGGGTTGGATGATGCAATGCATCTCTACTATCGGAGAGCTTGAACGCATGACACAATACAAAGATAAATCAGCGAAAAACGAATCTGTTTCTTCTGGTTTGCTGACCTATCCCCCATTAATGGCTGCGGACATTCTGCTTTACCAAACGGATATCGTGCCTGTTGGCGACGACCAGAAGCAGCACATCGAACTGACTCGCGACTTGGCTGAACGGTTCAATAAACGCTTCAAGAAAGTTTTGACGATTCCAGATATCCGCATTCCGAAAAATGGCGCCCGCATTATGTCGCTGCAGGATCCCGCCAAGAAAATGAGCAAATCGGATCTGAATAAAAAAGCTGTTGTCACTTTGCTGGATGACCTGAAAACAATCGAGAAGAAAATTAAAAGCGCTGTGACCGATTCGGAAGGCATTGTCCGCTTCGATCCAATTAACAAAGCGGGCATTTCCAATTTGCTGACCATCGAAGCCGCTTTAACAGGAGTATCCATTGAATCCCTCGTCGCCAAATACGAAGGCGCAGGTTACGGCGACTTTAAAGCTTCTGTAGCAAAAGCCGTAATAGAACATATCGCGCCGATCCAGGAACGCTACAAAGAGCTTCTCGATTCGGAAGAATTGGATGCAATCCTTGACCGCGGCGCCGAAAAAGCGGCGATGCTTGCAAACCGTACACTGAAAAAAATGGAAGACGCTATGGGCTTAGGCCGTGCAAATAGGTAATTCCTTTAGGAAATAGCATAAAATCATTAATCGAAGCAAAAAAAACATAAAAAAGACTGCCGCTAGGGCAGTCTTTTTTTATTGGCCATCGTATTTTTTCAAAACGATTGATGCATTGTGTCCGCCAAATCCAAGTGAATTGCTCATTGCGTATTTCAAATCCGCTTTGCGCGCTTCATTTGGCACGTAATCCAAATCACATTCCTCATCCGGCGTACCGTAGTTCGTCGTCGGAGGCATAATGCCTTCTTGCAAAGCAAGTGCAGTGAAAATCGCTTCAATGCCGCCAGCTGCTCCAAGCAAATGGCCCGTCATCGATTTCGTCGAACTCATACCCAGTTTATAAGCGTGCTCGCCAAAAACCGTTTTCACAGCCATTGTTTCGAAAAGATCATTATAAGGTGTGCTTGTACCATGGGCATTGATATATCCAACTTCAGTTGTATCAACGCCGCCATCTGCAAGTGCTTGCGCCATTGCACGCGCTGCCCCTTCTCCGCCAGGTGCCGGAGCTGTGATATGATGTGCATCGCCGGTTGAGCCATAGCCCACTAGTTCTGCATAGATTTTTGCGCCGCGCGCTTTTGCCTGCTCATACTCTTCCAGAATGATGATGCCGGCTCCTTCACCAATGACGAATCCGTCACGGTTTTTGTCAAATGGCCGTGAAGCTGTGGCTGCGTCCGGGTTAGTTGTCAAAGCGGTGTTCGCTGTAAAGCCCGCTACTGCCAATTGAGTGATCGGTGCTTCCGCTCCACCCGTGATCATTGCGTCTGCATCACCGCGCTGGATGACTTTGAACGCGTCTCCGATGGAATTCGTTCCTGATGCACAAGCGGTTACGGAACAAGAGTTGATCCCTTTCGCGCCAAAATAAATGGAAACTTGCCCTGACGCCATGTCCGGAATGATCATCGGGATTAGGAACGGGCTGATGCGGCGAACGCCTCTAGTGTTCAATACGTCCATCTGGTTTTCAATTGTTTCCATGCCGCCGATTCCTGAACCGATCCACACACCCGTACGCAACGCATTTTCCTCATTCAATTCAAGGCCAGAATCTTTCATCGCCATGATCGAAGCAGCTAACGCATAATGCGTAAAGCGGTCCATTTTGCGGGCTTCTTTCTTTTCAACATATTCTTCTATCGAAAAGTCTTTTACTTCTGCTGCAATTTTTGCCGGATATTTATCCGGGTCCAGCCTAGTCAACGGCCCTACGCCCGATTTACCGGCTTTTACCGCTTCCCAAGTCGTCTCTATATCGTTTCCTAAAGGAGTCACTGCTCCGATGCCTGTAATAACTACTCGACGATTTTCCATTCTATTTTATCTTCCCTTCGCTTAACCTTTTATTTGCCCCATCGCATTGCTATCGCGCCCCATGTCAAACCGCCGCCGAAACCGACCATAACGACAACATCGCCATCTTTGATCCGGCCTTCTTCCACATCTTCAACCAAAGAAATTGGAATGGACGCTGCTGACGTATTGCCATATTTGTGGATGGTCTTCGACATTTTCTCAATCGGCAGATCCAGGCGGGTACGTGAAGCTTCCATGATCCGGATATTCGCCTGATGCGGAACAAGGAAATTCACATCTTCCTTTGTCAGCCCTGCTTTTTCAATGACATTGACTGCAGATTCGCCCATTTGGCGTACTGCGAATTTGAATACTTCACGGCCGTTCATCACCAGATGGTCGTTCTCATCTTGGAAAAGATGCTTGCCGCCGGTGCCGTCAGCTCCAAGTTCAAATGACAGGATGCCCCGCCCTTCTGAAACTTTGCCCATGACGACCGCTCCGGCTCCGTCGCCGAACAGCACAGCGGTATTGCGGTTGTCCCAATCGGTGATCTTCGATAGTTTTTCGACGCCGACAACTAGAACATATTTATAAGTGTCAGACTCGATAAACTGCTTTGCTGTGATTGCGCCATACATGAATCCCGCGCAGGCTGCAGAAACGTCCATTGCCGCTGCGTGTTTCGCGCCGATTTCCTGTTGGATCATGCAAGCTACCGATGGGAACGGCTGGTCAGGGGTTACAGTAGCAACCAGAATCATTCCGATTTCAGCTGGATCAATACCCGCGTTCTTAATTGCCTGATTTGCAGCTTCTATTGCCATATGAGATGTATCCTGGTCATCTTTTGCAATTCTGCGCTCTTCGATGCCAGTCATTGTGCGAATCCATTCATCTGATGTATCCATGCGTTTTTCCAAATCCGTATTCGTCAGTATATCTTCTGGCAAACATCTGCCTATGCCGATTATCCCTGCATTCATGATTGGTCCCTCATTTCAATTAACATCAATTATTAGTACCTGGTAATAATAATACGTCATTTCCCCTTTTATTTCAACTCACTGACAAATTTCGGACAAATAATCTTTGAAAATCAGAAACTTTCTTTCTGTCTGCGAACCGGTATGATATGATTAACACAGATATTTCTATGTTGAGGTGAAAATTGATGCAATTTCTAGGTACATTCTTTTGGTCTTTCTTGTTGATTTCGTTATTGAATTACGTAGTAAGCGCAGTGCAGAACGTTCCATTCGACTTTATGGTGGGTGTCTATATTTCTGTAGCTGTATCAGTACTGATATTCGTCCTGTCTTCATTGATCCCGGACGGTCCTGCACCTGAAAAACATTAATAATAATACAAAAAAAGAAGCGTAAACCGGAATTCCGGTTTACGCTTCTTTTTTAATGATGGCCAAACGATTGTCTTGCATCGTCAGCTGCAAAGTAGAGTTCGGTTGGATATCTCCTTTGATCAGCTCACGTGCGATATTGGTTTCAATTTCACGCTGAATAAAGCGTTTCAGCGGACGTGCTCCGAAAACCGGATCAGTTCCCGCTTCAACTACATAGTGAATGACTGATTCATCGACATCCAATGTCAATTGCTGCTGAGCCAAGCGTGCTCCGAGTTCAGCCAGCATTTTCTTGGCAATGCCATAGAAATGGCTATTATCCAAGGCATGGAAAATGACGATGTCATCAATGCGGTTTAAAAGTTCCGGCTTGAAGTGCTTGCGGAGCTCCGCCATGATGATGTCATCCAGCGAATGCTCTTTCGTTTCCTGGCCGATAAACGCCGATCCGATATTTGAAGTCATGATAACTACGGTATTGGAGAAGTTCACGAGCCGCCCTTGGCTGTCCGTGATCCGGCCGTCATCCAGAATCTGAAGCAGGATATTGGCGACATCCGGATGCGCTTTTTCAATTTCATCCAGCAGCACGACCGAATACGGATTGCGCCGCACCGCTTCTGTCAATTGGCCGCCTTCTTCATAGCCGATATATCCAGGAGGTGCTCCAACCAAGCGGGACACACTGTGTTTTTCCATATACTCCGACATATCAATGCGGATGAAATGGTCTTCCGAATCGAATAGGTTGGCAGCTAATGCTTTAGCAAGTTCCGTCTTCCCGACCCCTGTCGGCCCTAGGAAGATGAACGAACCGATCGGTTTTTGCACGTCTTTGATGCCGGCGCGCGCACGCCATACAGCTTCGGTCACCAATTCCACTGCGCGGTCTTGGCCGATGACACGTTCTTTCAATGTATCTCCGAGGCGCAGCAGTTTGTCCCGTTCCCCTTCGACCAATTTCGTCACCGGAATTCCCGTCCAGCGGGCTACGATTCCGGCAATTTCTTCTTCCGTCACTTCTTCCCGCAACAGCCGTTCCGATCCTTCTGCCTCAAGGCCCGCTTCCAAAGCAGACAGTTCTTTCTCAAGTTCTGGAATCTTGCCGTGGCGAAGCACTGCGGCCGCATTCAAATCGTAGCGGTTTTCAGCTTCTTCAAGCTGTCTTCTATATTGGTCCAGCTTCTCGCGTTTTTCCTGGATTTTCTTCAGCGCTTCTTTTTCAGAAGTCCATTGCTGCTTCATGCCAGCGGAAGATTCTTTCAGCTCGGCAATCTGTTTGCGGAGCGTCTCCAGACGCGTTTTGCTGGCCGTGTCTTTTTCTTTCATCAACGCCTGCTCTTCAATTTCAAGCTGCATGAGCTTGCGCGTCACTTCGTCGAGCTCCTGCGGCATTGAATCGATTTCTGTACGGATCATCGCGCAAGCTTCATCGATCAAGTCGATCGCTTTATCCGGCAAAAAACGTTCCGTGATGTAACGGTCCGACATGGCTGCGGCCGCTACAATCGCCCGGTCATGGATGCGCACGGCGTGGTGCAATTCAAATCGTTCTTTCAAGCCGCGCAAAATGGATACGGTATCTTCAACAGACGGTTCGCGCACCATCACTTGCTGGAAGCGCCGTTCGAGTGCCGGATCTTTTTCGATGTGCATGCGGTATTCATCCAGCGTTGTCGCCCCGATGCAATACAACTCACCGCGTGCAAGCATCGGCTTAAGCATATTGCCGGCGTCCATTGCACCTTCCGTTTTGCCGGCGCCGACAATCGTGTGGATTTCATCAATGAACAAAATGATTTGGCCCGCACTGTCCTTCACTTGTTTCAAAACGCTTTTCAAGCGTTCTTCGAATTCCCCGCGGTACTTTGCGCCGGCAATCAATGCGCTCATATCCAACTCATAGATGACGCGGTCCTTCAGCCCTTCCGGTACATCATTGCGGACGATGCGCTGTGCCAAGCCTTCGACAATTGCGGTTTTACCGACGCCCGGCTCGCCGATCAACACAGGGTTATTTTTCGTTTTCCGCGATAAAATACGGATGACATTGCGGATTTCCTGGTCCCGGCCGATAACCGGATCCATTTTACCGGATTTCGCCTGCTCCACCATATTGCGTCCATATTGTTCTAGCGGCGACTGCTGTTCTTGGTTCTGGTTTTGGAATTGGGTCATGCTGCTCACTCCTTTAAAAGTTTGACCTTTCTTGACTAATTCAATTATATGAAATCTGCCCTTTAAAAGCAAACGATTAAGCCATAAAAAAAGCCTTCCGGAAAATAGATTTCCGGAAAGCCCATCCGCTTTAGCGGATGCCTAGCGCCATTTTAGCGTAGCGCGACATATTCTCTTTGCCCCATACCGGCTGCCAGACGATTTTCACATCGACTTCTTCAATTTCAGGCAGTTCGTATAATGCTCTTTTCACCATATCGACTATCTGGGGACCCATCGGGCAACCCATTGAAGTCAATGTCATTGTTACAACAGCAAAACCGTCTTCTGACATATCCACGTCATAGACTAAGCCAAGGTTGACAATATCGACACCCAATTCCGGGTCGATAACTTGTTCCAAAGCGCCCATCATACTGTCTCTCATATCTTGATCCATTTAAAGCCCCTCCTTCTTCTGCTCTTTCTATCTTATCAAAGTTTCCGTGCAATTCAAATTCCCCTGCTTATTGCGTTGCCGTATGCCTCGCCAGCCAGTCAGTCGCCGCCAGCATCCCACTTCGACTGACAGCATGCCCTGCTTCTTTGTCTCGCATAAAATAGAGGCGTTCAGGAACTTCCGCATAATCTTCCGTTAATGCTTTGTAAAAGCTGAATATCGGTGAAAATGGCACGGTAGTGTCTTGTTCGCCATGCCAGAAAAACACCGGACGGCTATTGAAAATCGATTTGTTCTTTGTCGCATCGAAATGCTCGAGCGTTTGCAGCATTTTGTGCCGCTCTTCTTGTGTAATGGGCAGCTTGAATCCTTTTGATTCAAATTGCTGCATCTGCGCTTTCGCCAATTGGACATAGTTAGCGGCTCCCATCATGACAGCAGAAGTTTTAATCCAAGGATAAACGGTAAGTGCACCAAGTGTCGTGATGCCTCCCATGGAAGTTCCGCCGACGCCAATCTCGCCCGCGGCCAATTGCTTTCTATGTAATTCATTGTTCAAAATCTCCAGTTCTTCGATCGACGTCAGCACCACTTCCCAAAACCGCAGGCTCATCTGAATCCTATCGAGCCCTTCTTCCCGTTCACCGTGGAGATGTGCATCCGGCAAAAGCACACGGAAACCTTTTTCAGCCAATTGATAGGCATAATGCAGATTGTGCTCTTTAGCGCTCATATGCCCGTGAAAAAATACCACGGTTGGCAGCCGTTCGTCGATTTTGTCATCCGGCACCACATGCAGCAGTGGTATGCCTTTCCAATTTTCTCTCTCTACTAGCATCGATCTCACTTCCTTCTATTTAATCCTATCAATGTTCCGAAACACCGGCAAGCATTCCGCAGCCGCCTAAAAATTTTCCAGAAACGCTTGGTCAGCCGTCAAGTTTCTTTGACGAAACAGTTCCCTTATCGCTACACTATATAATAGAGAGAAAGGAGACGGATACCATGAAACAGCACCTGATTGTATTGGACTTGGACGGAACGCTATTGACCGACCAAAAAGTCATTTCACCTAAGACCAAGCAAACCTTATTCCAAGCAATTGAGGCGGGGCATCAAGTTATGATTGCCACTGGCCGCCCTTACCGTTCGAGTGAACCTTATTATAAAGAGCTAAGCCTGCAGACGCCGATTGTCAATTTCAATGGCGCTTTTGTGCATCATCCTATGAATAATAACTGGGGAACGCACCATACGCCGATTTCACTGGATGTCGTCCATGAAGTCGTCGAGTCAATGCATGACTTCAACTTCCATAACATCATTGCGGAAGTATTGGACGACGTCTATGTCCATCACCACGACGAAAAATTGATGGACATCTTCAGTATGGGAGACCCTAGCATCACGACGGGCGATTTGCGGAATTACCTGCGGGTAGACCCGACTTCGCTGCTGATTCACGCACCTTATGAAAAAGTGGAATTGATCCATGAACATCTGAACTCAGTCCACGCGGAAGTCATCGACCATCGCCGTTGGGGTGCTCCGTGGCACGTTATCGAAATCGTCAAAAGCGGCTTGAACAAAGCGGTCGGAATTGACCGCGTCTCCAAATCACTCGGCATCGCAAAAGAAAACATCATTGCGTTCGGAGATGAAGACAATGATCTTGAAATGATCGATTATGCTGGAGTTGGAGTTGCAATGGGCAACGCCATCGGCCCATTAAAAAATATTGCCAATGAAATCACATTGACGAATAACGATGACGGCATCGCTGAACTGCTGATTGACCGTTTGAAACTAAATAAATAATTGGTTAGAGGTCCAAATTAAAAAGGAGGATTATCATGAAATTATTTGCTGACAGCGCTTCTGATTTGCCGAAACAGTTTTTTGTAGATGAAAACGTGGAATACTTTCCATTGCGCGTCCATATAGGCACTGCGGAATATGAAGACATCCGCACCATCCATTCCAAAACCGTTTACGATGCAATCCGTTCAGACATCCACCCGAAAACGTCGCAAGCTTCTCCTGAAGAAATGATGAACACGTTTGAAAAGTTGGCGAAAGATGGCGAAGAAGGGCTTTATATCGCCTTCTCTTCTGAACTGTCGGGTACATACAATACAGCCGTCATGGTCGCTGACCAGGTCCGCGAAGAGCATCCCGATCTGGACTTGATAATCATCGATTCGAAAGCTGCCTCACTGGGCTACGGAATGATCGTCAAAGAAGCGGCACGCCTCCGCTCTGAAGGCCAGACGCGCACCGCTATCATCGAAACCGTGAATTTTATGGTTGCCCATCTCGAAAGCCTGTTCACGGTTGAAGACCTGGATTATATGGCGAAAGGCGGACGTATTTCAAAAGGCAGCGCTTTTGTCGGCGGGCTATTGAACATCAAACCTCTGCTTCATGTCGAAGACGGTAAATTGGTGCCGATCGAAAAATTGCGCGGCCGAAAAAAAGTCCTGAAACGCATTGTAGAATTGATGAAGGAACGCGGCTCTGATTGGAAGGAACAGACGATTGCAATCAGCCACGGCGACGATATCGAGTATGCACTTATGCTGAAGCATGAAATTGAAGAACAGCTGCAGCCAAAAAATGTGGAAATTTATTTGATCGGTTCTGTCATCGCAGCACATACAGGCCCGGGAACGCTCGCTGTATTTTTCTTAAGCCAAGTGAAAGCCTGAGGTGAACACACAAATGAGGAAGATTGTAATCATTGGGGCGGTCGGCGGCGGCGCAACAGTTGCGGCGCAAATCCGGTTTTATGATAAAGAATCCGCTATTACGGTGTTCGACCGGGATTCGACAATGAGCTATGCTGCTTGCGGCACGCCTTACGCAATTGGCGAAGCAATTGAGAATCCTGAGTCTTTGCTGATGGCAGACCCTTCATCTTTTAAAGAAAAGCGTGATATTCAAGTCCTCCTAAAGCACGAAGCCTTGGAAATCAAACGCAGTGAAAAGGCTGTAACGATAAAAAACATGGCCTCTGGTGAAACATTTGATGAAACTTATGATGTGCTGATCTTGGCAACCGGCGGGTCCGCAATTGTACCTGACATCAAGGGACTGTCATCCGCCGAAGTATTTGTACTCCGGAGTTATGGTGATATGGAGAAAATCAAACAATTCATCAATGAACGCAAGCCTCAAAGCTGCTGCATTTCAGGTGCCGGGTTTATTGGCATCGAAATGGCTGAGAACTTGAAAGAGCTTGGCATTGATGTGAACCTGGTCCATAAATCGCCGCACGTCATGTCGATCCTTGACGAAGACATGTCCGCTTTGGTCAAAACAGAGCTGCAAGCGAATGGCGTAAATGTCAGAACAGGCGTATTCGTAGAGAAAGTTGATGGGAGCGCGCTCACATTATCGAATGGCGATACAATTGAAGCTGATTTCCAAATCATGAGTGTAGGCATCAAGCCCAATACGGAACTGGCTGAAAAAGCTGGGCTGCCCATCGGCGAAACAGGCGGCATCGTAACAAACGATTTCATGCAAACAGCCGATCCGAGTATTTACGCTTTAGGCGATTCGTCAGAAAATGCCGATCTTGTAACAGGGGCTCCTAAGCGGATCCCGCTTGCGTGGCCGGCCCATCGCCAAGCCTACCTGATCGCTCGCCATTTGATCGGCAGCGCCATACCTAAAAACGGCTTGCTCGGCACTTCCATTGCCAAAGTCTTCTCGAAGACTATCGCCATGACCGGATTAAGCGAAACGATGATCCAGGAAAGCGGACTTTCCTACGAAACCGTCGTCCATAAAGGCAATTCAAACGCCGGCTATTATCCCGACCACTCGAGATTAACGTTGAAAGTGCATTACCATCCCGAGACCCGCAAAATTTTGGGTGCTCAATGTTTCGGCGGAAAAGGCGTCGACAAACGGATCGATGTCATCGTCACCGCCATGTTCGCTGGCCTGACTGTAGAAGATTTGCAGGCGCTGGAGCTTTGCTACGCCCCGCCGTATTCTTCACCTAAAGACCCGATCAATATGGTCGGCTATAAAGCGGTTAAATAAGAAAAACCGGTCCTGGAAAAAAGGACCGGTTTTTCTTATTTATTTTTCACTGCTCCGTCAGCTTTGCGTTGTTTTCCTTTTCTCCAGACGAGCCAGATGAAAAACATGAACAATACATAAAGGACAGCAAGGGCAGCCAGATAAGCGGTATTCAGTCCTCTTTCTTCTGTCACGTGGAACGTATCGGCAATTTCACGGTCAAGTGTGATGCGGTAATCGCCATTGCTTTCCTGGCGCACCACATCGCTTTCAAACAATCCGCGCATTTCTTTATCGCTGCCGATTTCTGATGCAGGGATGCTGATGCTTTTCGTCGACGATGAGTTGTTGATTGCAACGATCCACATTTCCTCTTCATTGAAGCGCTTATAGACTATCCAGCCGTCTTCTTCATGAAGCACTTCGGTTTCGCCTGTGCGCATTGCCTCAGACGAGTTTCGCAGCGAATTCAAATTCGTGATGTGGTCAATCAACTCTTCTTCCACTGCCAAATCCATAATCTGATGCGACTCAGGCAGCTCACTGCCGTTCATCGCTGTTTCCGAACCGTATTGAACGACGGGTATCCCTGGCATCGTCAGAAGCTGGGTCATAATCAGGCGCCAGCGCGTCGGCGGAAATCCTCTTTCTGCAACGGCGTCGGCAGTAAACCGGGAACCGAGCAGCGAATCGACGCGGACCAGGTCTCCTGAGCTTTCCTCGATAAGTTCCGGAAGGCCGGAAGAATCTTGGTCGAAGTTCTTATAGCTGTTTCTGAGCACTTCTTCCGCATCAGGCAAGACAACTGCGTCCATGCCATCTATCCCTTCACTTTCCTGGTCATTGATGAGGTAGATGTCCCGAATATTTTTCATTTCGCTGGAAAAGATTTCGATAAACTCAGCATCGACCTTATCCGTTTCCACCAAACGCAACCCGTCAACTTCATATTTCTTGATGAAATCACCGATAGCGACCACCAATTGCTTTTGGACTTCCGCATTCGATGTATCAAGCGCTAATGTACCATCTTCGTTCTTAGTAAACCATTCCGGGTTTTCAGCCGCCCAAGCGTGATCTGCGCTCAAGCTTTGCGTCGGAATGTCCACCATGACTTTCATGTCTTCCTTATGGCTTTGCTCAATAAGGGCCTGAAGTTCTTCTTCAGTTCCGAAATGGCGCTCCAACTGGCTATAATCCAACACAGTTTTGCCGTCATATGTAGAAGTGGCAAAAACGGAGCCAATCGACATCATCGTGAAGCCCATGTCTTTAATGTGCATCATTTGATCTGACAGCCCGGCAAAATCCCCGCCGCTGAATGCCGCTGGATCTTGTGCGCTCACTTCAAAATCATTGTCGATTTTTTTATTGAAATATCGGTCAACCAATACATCGTAGATGATTTCGTCTTCAATCGACCGTTCTTCTGCCGCTGCAGCGGGTTCGATCGGACTTAACACCAGTGCTCCGATCAGCACGCTTACTAGCCATTTTGCTTTCAATCCAATATCCTCCCTCAATGAGGCTCATTTAATCCGTTTCACTCGGTCTATTTTATCAAAAATTCACAGTTCCCTGTTGAAGAAAATGCAAATAACCGACAGTTGTCCGGCAGTTTCGTCTAAACTGTGAATTTCAACATAAAAAAACAGGCGCGAAATGCGCCTGTTTCTTTAAAGGTCATGCCAGAAAATTAATGCCCACTGGCAATTTGAAGCCTAGGAACATTGTTACAAATAAGAATACTGCGAACAATGCCCAGAATAAAGTGACCGGTTTTTGTTTTTTCGAGCGGACCAGCACCATTTCCATCATGCCGATTGTCAAAATTCCGAACAGGAACTTCATGCCGTATAACATTGCATCATAAGAAGAATGCTCGACGAACAAAGTCAATCCAGAAATCACAATCAGAATGTAGAACAAGCGAAGGACCATGTGTGTAATTTTGCGTCCTTTGCTTTCTTTGGCCATGAATGCAGCCACTAAAAACAGGACAATCCCGATGACCCAAGTCGTAATGTGCAAATGTGTAGTATCAGTTAAAAAAGCCAAATCGTCACCTCTTCTAAAATAGTCTTTTTCAGTTTAGCATAACTCTGCACCTAAAAGACATGTTTGCCGTTATGACAAATGTGTGACGAGTGTGCCGATCGATTCGATTGATACTTTCACGGTGTCCCCAGCCTTCAGGTATTTTGGCGGGTTAAACCCTTTGCCCACTCCTGCAGGTGTTCCTGTCAAAATCACATCCCCTGGTTCCAACGCGATGTATTTCGACACTTCCGAAATGATGTCATCAACACGGCGGATCATATTTTCCGTATTGCCATTCTGGCGTACTTCATCATTTACTTTAGTGACGACGGAAAGGTTCTGTGATTGCGGAATCTCATCTTTGGTGACGAGATATGGTCCCATCGGACAAGAACCTTCAAGGCTTTTTCCTAAGAAATACTGTTGGTGTTTCGTTTGCAGATCGCGTGCCGTCAAATCATTGGCGATCGTATATCCGAAGACATAATCGTAAGCCATTTGCTTTGGAATTTTTTTGCCTGCCTTACCGACAACAATAGCCAATTCGCCTTCATAATCATAAGCTTCTGTTAGGTCGCTGTGAACTGAAACCGTGGCTTCGTCTCCAACAATGGTGCTTGGTGTTTTAGTGAAGACCACCATTTCCACAGGTGCTTCTGCACCCATTTCCTTCGCGTGGTCCGCGTAATTCTTGCCGACGCAGATAATATTTTTAGGTGTTCGTGTAATTGGCGCTAGCCATTCGATATCTGAAAAAGAGAGTTTGAATTGCTCAGGATGTTCAGATTTTCCAGCTGCTTCAATCAGTTTCCGCATTTGTTCAACAAATTCCATTCCCTCGGAAACCCCTTCAACAAGCTTTTGTGGAAAAGAAGGCAACACTTCCAGCTCTTGCTGAATTGCTAATACATCCCATACAGCTTCTTCTTTCTTAACTTTCGGTCCAAAACGTTCTTCCCCTTCAAATCGAAAAGATAACAGCTTCATACTTCAAACACTCCTTTTCTATGATTCCATTCATTATACACATTCATTGTTTTGAATTGTTGCTTTTTTCGAAATTTCGTCCGTAAGTCGCTTTTTTCCATACAAACTCAAGTGGTCCTTGTGAAAATTTAGAAAACCATATTTCTGCAAAAATAAGCTGGACCGTAAAAATCCCTAATGCAATCAATGTGCCGACCGCTATGTCCACCTGGCCGTAAAGCCCGAATCCATAAGAATAGAAGATGAATGTCGCAATCAATGATTGCATGATGTAAATGGTCATCGACATGCGCCCCGCATTGGCAAGCGGGTGGAATAGTTTGCGGAAGCCTTCGAAGCGCGACAGCAGAACGATTGCCGCAGCATAGCCGATTGAAACTAACGGTCCCCCCAGGGAATCCTGGATATACATGAACGCATAGTTTTTTTCAAAAATAAACGGCGTGGATTTTAACAGAAGACCTAACCCCAATCCTGCAACAGCCAGCGCTGTCCATATGCCCTTCAGCTTTGATGCCCGTTCGACAAGCCGCCATTTAGCAGCAGCCGCTCCGAGCATCATATGAGGAAGAATCATCACCAGCAGCAACAGATAAGTCGATGGGTTATTTCCGTTCAGCCAATCATCCAACCGCTGGCGGAAAATCTCCGCGAATGAGCCCTTCGGATAAGCCGACAGCGAATTTTGGACTTCTTGCATGCCCGTGTAGAAATTCGGATCCACCGACACCGCGATGAACATCAACACAGTCATGAAAAACTGCGGGATGGCATACAGCAACGCTGCAAATCCCAATAGCCATGCCGGAGGCAGCCGAAGCATGCCTATCAGCAAGATTCCTGACACAGCATAAGTGATCAGTATATCCCCGTACCAAATTAAAAACGCATGCACAATGCCGATCAGCAGCAGGAAAGCCAGCCGTTTCACCGCCAGCGGCGCGAATCTCCGCCCGCTCTTCTGTGCTTTAACGAACTGCATTGCTAAACCATACCCGAATAACATAGAAAATAACGGATAAAAACTTGCTTGCACAAATATATCCAGAAAAGTGAATACTTCTGTATCCCATTCGCCGTCAAACCAGCTATAAGGATCAATATATGAAAATGGTGAGTGGAACGCAGGCATATTGATCAACAGGATTCCAAGAAGCGCAAAGCCTCTCATCAAGTCCAATGCCTCGATGCGTTCGTTTGTAGCCACAGGTTGTATTTTCACTTCAATCCCCCTAAATCTTCTCTATACGGTCAGCCGCGAACAAATACAAAAGGCGCTCTTGGATGCGGATTTGCAAGATAGCCTCTGCCGCTTCCTGGTAAACGGCTAATTGCACACCGTAGCGCGATGCCATTTCCTTTCCGATTTCCGCGATGCCCATGACACTATCCGTTTTATAATCCAGCAGAACCCAGCCTTCCTCTTCTTCAAAAAGGCAGTCTATAATCCCTTGGATGATTTGGTGGTCGCCATCCTGGTCTTTTTTCGCATAGGTAAAGGGAACTTCGCGTTTGATATTTTTGGCCCTTGACAAGCGGCCGTATAACTCACTGCTGTAAAATTTGCTGATGCTGCTGGCGCGGACAGCTTTTCCTTCGTCCTCAGACAATATCTCCTTGCCTACCAGCTCTTTTATGAATTCCTGGATTTCAGGCACAGACATTTTTTTGTGGAGTGGAATATGCTGCATAACAGCATGGACGGCAGTGCCGACATCTGCAGCCGACATGCGTTTTTCCTGCATGAAGTCCGGACGGTGGGCCAATGCGCGCTTAGGCGTGCCACCAGCTGCACTGATAAATGATTCTGGTTCATCCAGCCGCTGCAGCATTTGCAGGCGCTTCATCTCTGAGACAGACTGCTTCGACCTTTTCTCGACCGCTTGCTGATGCGGATAGCGGAAATCGAAACGATGCAAAACTTCATCCGTGTAATCGGCATCCCCTGTTTCGGCATGCAGCAATTCTTCGACATCCAGTACTGCTGGCAGCAACGAAGTGGATTCGATGATGCTGACATGGAAACGGGAATGGTGCGGCAATTGCTGGCCGCCAGTGCCGAAGATTTCGGCCGCATCCGGATGGCGCGACAATGCCGGCCCGATCCAATCGAGATACGTTTTTGCGCGTGAACGCAGGAAATCAGGCATCAAAATCTGCGGTGAGTTGACCTTCCATTTTCCAAGCAGCCGGTCAATGTCTTTAACTGAAGCCGTCATATACAGCCGTTCTTTGGCTCGTGTCATCGCGACGTACAAAACCCGCATTTCTTCCGCTTTCATCTGCAGCTGCTTCATTTCTTTGACCGCTAAAAATGGCAAAGACGTATATTCCAACCGGGTATCGGGGTTGATGGCTTTTACCGCTAACCCATAATCCTGGTCAAATAAATAAGACTTCCGAAAATCCATTTCATTGAACGCACGTCCCGTACCGGCAAAAAAGACCACTGGAAATTCCAGGCCTTTCGATTTATGGACGGTCATCAACCGCACGACATTCTCTTTTTCACTCAATGATTTGGCAGTTCCCAAATCATCTCCGCGTTCACGCATCCGGTCAATAAAGCGCAAAAAGCGGAACAACCCTCGGAATGAGGTTTTTTCGTATTCCAATGCCCGGTCATGCAGCGCACGCAAATTCGCTTGGCGCTGCTTGCCATTCGACATGGCCCCGGCCATTTCGTAATAATTCGTGTCCAAGTATACCTGCCAAATCAATTCAGCAAGAGAGCCTCTGCGCGCCAGATTGCGCCAATCCTCCAGCTGGTAAGTAAAGCGCTGAAGTTTTTCCGCTGCAGCCGGATCGATGCCGCTGCCGCTCCGGATAAAGGTCTTCATCGCTTCATAGAACGAGGCGTTTGGTGCAGCCAGGCGAATTTCCGCCAACTCGTTTTCTTTCATGCCGATGAATGGCGCACGCAGCACCGAGGCCAGCGGGATATCCTGGTATGGGTTATCGATGACACGTAATGTATTTAGCATGATCATGACTTCCAGTGCATCAAAATAGCCGCCGGTGAGTTCTGCATATAGCGGAATGCCTGCCGCCTTGAACTCATCCGAAAAATCGCCCGACCACGTCATGGATCTCATCAATACGACGATATCGCTGTATTCCAGCGGACGATTATCCTGTTTCCATGGATCATAGACGAGCGTCCCTTGTTCCATAAGCTTGTGGATCTCACCTGCAATGAAGCGGGCCTCCCATTGCGACTTCGCCATATCATCTTCCGGTTCTTCTTCGGTTTCCGGCTCATGGATCAACGCCAATTCGAGCGGCACTTCCATTTCCGGGAACGGGGCTTGATGCTTCAATTCAGCAGACGCATCGTATGTGATTTCCCCGACACGCTCCCCCATGATCTGTGAAAATATATAATTTGTGCCATCGAGGATTTCTTTGCGGCTTCTGAAATTGGCGTTCAAATCGATTTTCAGGCCGGTGCCTTCCGCTTCAGCTGTGAAGCGTGAATATTTGCCGAGAAACAGCATCGGTTCCGCCAAACGGAAGCGGTAGATCGACTGCTTGACGTCCCCCACCATGAACAAATTGCCGGCTGCTTCTGTGCCGGATTTCACCAGCGACAGGATTTTTTCCTGCAGCATATTCGTATCCTGGTATTCATCCACGAGCACTTCCTTGAATTGCCGCTGGTAATCTTTCGCAATATCCGAAGGATTTCCTCCGTCACTCAAAATCTGCAGCGCGTAATGCTCCAAATCCGAAAAATCGACAAGCGCCCGGTCAATCTTCAACGCTTTATAACGTGAACCAAAAGTCTTCGTTAAAGCCGTCAATGTTTCCATTAAAGGCGCCATTTCACGCATTTCCTCCAGCAGCCGTTTGGGTCCCCTGGTAAAATAAGACTCAAATATGCCGTTGACCAGTTTTTTCACTTCGTTGCGGCGCGCCTTGGCTTCTTCCGCCAGTTTCGGGTCGCATGAATCTTTTTTAATGGATGCCGCTTTTGGCCATGCCATGGATTTACTCAGTTCATGCAGGCTTTTCCACGATTCATCCAGTGCTTCAATTGCTGCCTTGATGACCGCAATATCCAAATCGAATGTGCCCGCAAGGACTTCTGGCCCTTCCGGTTCGAGTGCCAACGCTTTGCCTTCAAATGCCAATTGCAGCGCTTCATCAAAAGCATGGCGGATCGCCATTTTCAAATCACCGATAAATGGCAAATCATCAATCGACGCAGTTTCCGGCACTGCATAAAGTGCCGGCACTTGGTCCAGCCATTGCTCAGGTTCAGGATGGACGCGCGAATAATCATACAGTTTATTCAACAGAACTTCCATCGCCTGGTCGTTGCGGTCTGATGTAAAACTATCCGCTAAGCGGTAGACAGCTTCAGCCCCGTCACCTTCATAAGCTTCTTCAAGCACTGCTTCGAGCACATCGTCGCGCAAGAGTGCCGCTTCGGTTTCATTGGCGATGCGGAACCCCGGATCGATTTCAAGCAGGTACGCATATTGCTTCACCACTTGCAGGCAGAATGAATGCAAGGTCGAAATTTGCGCTTTATTGATAAGGCGCAATTGCTTCCGCAAATGCTTCGATTCCGGATTTTCAGCCACTGCTTTTTCCAGTGCCCGCAGCATGCGGTGCCGCATTTCAGCGGCTGATGCGTTGGTGAATGTCACGACGAGCAATTCATCGACGGAAATCGGATCGTCTTCCGCCAGCACTTTTTCAATCATCCGGTTGATGAGGACTGCAGTCTTTCCGGAGCCAGCCGCCGCGGACACGAGCATGTCCTGCCCTTTTGCCCAAATGGCCTGCCACTGTTCGTCTGTCCAGGTGGCATCAGTTGGTTTGTTCGGTATCATCGCCTGCAGCCTCCTTTCGAATAAGTTCAATTGCCTTGTCCGTGTTCAAAACAGGCAGTTTGCGGTAATGCTGGTCAGGATCTGCCGGATCGAACTGGCAGACAGACCGATAAGAACAAAACTGGCATGGTGTCTGTTCCTTTACTTTATAGGGTGTGATTTGAGTATCGCCTTCCAGGATGCCGTTGCCGGCAGCCTGATGTTTGCCGCGGACAAATCTGCGGATCGCCTGCATATCTTCTTTCACTACGGTTTTCGACTGGGATGTGGAAATTTCCCCGCTTTTATTCAGGCGCACCGGAATGACGTTGGAATAGCCGTCGATGCCGCTGTCCATCGCCTCGATGACTTCGGGATCTTCAACAAGCAGCCCATTCATCTTGAATGATTTGGCCACTTCTTCTTCTATTTCATCGGCTGTCATCAGCTTCGAAAGTTTCAGCATCGGGTTGTGCATGTGGAAATATAACACGCCGGCCGGTTCTGCCGGCGTGCCAAGAATGCGTTCCGAATTGTCGAGGGCTACGTCCAGATAAGTGAATGTCTGCAACGACAGCCCGTGGTAGACATCGCCCAGTTCAAGGCCTTGTTTCGATGATTTATAATCGACGATGCGGATATACGGCTTGTCATGGATTTCCGTTGAATCGATGCGATCGATGCGTCCTCGGATATTCATGAGCCGCCCCTTGTGCAAAGGCACTTCCAGCGGCGGAATCGATTCTTTCAGGCCAAAACTGACATCCATCGCTACTGGCTTGAAGCCCGTCACTTTCGCATGCTTGCCAAGCATGAATGCGGTCTGCCGGATAATGGCTTCAAGTTTATGCTGGATATAGCGGTAGCGATGGGAACTCATCAAGATGTGATTGACAAAATAAGGTGATAATTGATCGATGGCAGCCTTTGCCAGCTCATTGCATTGCTTCTGGCTCAGCGAAGACCAAGAAACGCCCAGCCTTGCAACTTCATCGGAAATCCATTTGATGGCGGCATGGAACAGATCTCCCATTGCCGGGGCAGCCAGTTTGTATTGGCTCCGCTCCTCAAGCCTCAGGCCGTAGGAGACGTATTGCGCAAACGGACAGCTGAAATACGTTTCCACCCTTGAGACGCTTGATGCAAGCGTGGTGCCGTACAATGGCTCTGCGATTTCCTCGCGCAGCGTGTCAGCTGTGTTGGGTTTAATCGGCTCCAAAATCCTTGAGACAACCGAAGACCACAACGGATCTTCCCGGTAATAAGCGAGAACTGCACGCCATTCCGCCGCCAACTTTCCGCCGCGCAGCTGAGACGTCAGATAGGAAAGAGTGGCGCGCGGATGTGAGATATAGTCCAGTGGCGCTGCATCTTTCAGTTCCGCCGGATCGATGGCAGCCGGCGTCAAAGCGATGCCGAACATATCCTGAAGCTTTTGAATGTAAAGTGAAGGCAGCAATGCTTTGCCTTCTTCATCTGCAATCGGATAAGACACAGTAAGCGAATCCGAAGCGGATGTAAATGTCCGGTAAGCCATATAAGTCTCATCCATCAAACGGCTTTTGGAAGTCGGAGCCAATTCAAAACCGATTTTGGCAAACCATTCCCTGTCCGTATCCGTCAGCAAACCTTCTTGCTCGACGCGTTTTGGCAATATGCCGTCATTCGCGCCGATGACAAAGACCGATTTGATGTCCATCAAACGGGCCAAGTCCATTTTTGAAACCGTCACCTGGTCCAGTGAAGGCGGAATCCGTGAAAATTCCAAAGTCTCAAAACCTTCATCCAGAATTTTGGCAGCGGCCGGCAAACCGATTTCCTGGTCGCCGAACATGAGGACGAATTGATCGAGCACTGCCACCCATTGGTTCCATGCCTGTTCGTGCTCGGCAGCAGCCAATAAACGGTGCTCCCTTTCCTCGCGGTCTTTGAGTGTCTGCAATTTGCTGTAAACGTCCTGTTCTTCGATGAACAGAAAAAGCGCCTCTGCAAAATCGCGGCCTGTCCGGCAGCTGCTGAAGTTTTCCTTCAGGCGTGAAAGCGGATCCCGAATGAGATCGCGCACAGCATGAAGCTCAACTTGCGCCGCACGCTCTTCGTCGGTCTGGATGCCGGTATGCATCTCGAGCCCACGGTATTTCTTGAAAAGCCAGCGTTTTTCATCAAACCAGCGATCGCCGAAAATGCCATTGGCGATGACGAAGTTTTCGAGCAGATCGCTTCGCTCGCGCCATTTCAAGACACTTGCTTCCGGGAAAAACAGATCTGTCTTGACCGCCCGGAAAACAGGTTCATATGAATAATTGGAAAGCACAGCTTCGAGTACCGAACGGCTGAATTCAATCAGCGGATGGTGCAGCATCGTTTTCTTTTGGCTGATAAAATAGGGGATATCGTATTGCGGAAGAATGGTATTGATCAATTCGTCATACACTTCCGGCTGGCGGTACAGCACAGCAATCTCGTTATAGCGCATCCCTTCCTGCGCTTGGCGCCGGATAGACCGTGCCATTGAGTGGACTTCTGCCCGGCGGTTTGATGCTTCCACTAAACGGATGTGGCTCCGCGACTCGGAAACCGGCTGCGGGTAATCATCGAAATGCCTCTCTAAATGGGCAAGTTCCGGGTTCGTGAAACGCCGTTGCATTTCCATATGGATCGGATGGTCGACATCTACGCTTTCTTTCCGTGCAAAGTCGGTCAGCCGCTGCGCCGTATTTGCGGACTGGTGGAAAAGCGCCTGTTCATCCTTTCCATCAGAAGAATTATCCATCGGCAGGGCAATCGTTACATTTTTTGCGTATTTCATCAGTTCCACGATGATCTCGTATTCACGGGCAGTGAATGACACAAATCCATCGATATAGATATCAGCGGATTTCACAAGTTCTGAATGCCGGATTTTTTCAGCCAATAACGCCAAATGGCCTTCGGAATCGACGAACACTTTCCCAAGGCGGCTTTCTATTTCAGCTAAGATCAATTCCAAATCTGCTGCTTTGTCGAGTAGCGTTCGCGGAGCACCGGCAGTTTGCAATGAAGTGCGGATAGTCGACAGCTCTCCGCAATCGACACAATACCGGGCGAACTCTTTCACCAATTGCTCAATCTGATCAGTGAACCCGCGCTTGCCTGCAGCTCTGCGGAAAAGTTGGAACTCTTCTTTGTGTTCTTCAAGCAGGCTGCGGATCAGCATCCGGTAGCCGAAAGCATCCACTTCCTTGCGGCTGATGCCGCCGACTTCCTGCAGTACGCGCCATGCCAGGCGCTTGAATGTCACTGCCTGCGCGCGGATCATGCCGTTCATGCCGTACGCAGAAGAAAGCCGATACTCCGTAGAGAATGACATTTGATCCGGAACGATGAAAAATATAGGATCCCCGTCTCTGCTGCGCTTCAATTCTTCAGCAATTTCTTCCTGTATGAACCTGGTTTTGCCGGAACCTGCACGCCCATAGACAATTCGCAATGACACATAACCACTCCTTTTTAGGAACATTTGTTCTTATTATATAAGAAAAACAGGTGGATTGCCACTTTCCGCAGCCTTCTCACCCCTGTTTTTTATTATTTTCCCCAGCTTGCCTGAAGTCTTCTTCCACCCTTTTATGCAGCCTTTTTTCAAATATCTTTCCGACCACATAGAGAATCACAATAACTGCAATGACGATGGCCGTCCGCAGCGGCTGCGTGAAAAGCGCACGGATGTCATAGCCGACAAACGAAATGATGAATACCATGACCAATTTGCCGGCCATCACCGTCAATAAATAATAATGCCGGCTGATATTCGACAGGCCCGCCACTAAGTTGACCAATGCCGATGGTGTAAACGGAAAGCATAATAACAAGAATAACGGGCCGAATCCATTGCGCTCCACCCAGCGGATTAATTTCTGCACTTTTTCATGGCGCGTCATGAAATTCATGAAGCGCGCTTGCCCATACTTTCGCACGATCAAGAAGACGGCGTAAGCCCCTACCACTGTGCCAAGCCATGACAGCAGAAATCCGAACCACAATCCATACGCTGTGGCATTCGCGAAGACAAATACGAAGAGCGGCAGAAATGGCAAAAACGCTTCCAGAAATGGCAGTAAAAATCCGATAAGCGGACCAAATGCCCGATAAGATTGCGTTAATTCAATAATATTTTCCAATGAAAAAAAGTCAGCCATTACGCCCATCCTCTGCCTCTGTTATAGATTTCATGTATGTGACCAATAAGCAGCGGATCCGATTAAATCAAAGGAACTCGCAGACTTTGGCCGCTATTTTTGCACTATACTTCTTAAGCCGAATTATCTTATGATAGACTATATTGATTACTTTACACTCTTTTCCCTCATTTGGAAAAGAGAAATACTTTACATAAGGAGTTTGCCACATGACGGAACGCGGTTTTATAGCTGGGCTGAAAGCCGGCACCAGCATTGCAATTGGCTATTTCCCGGTAGCCCTGACATTCGGGCTGCTGGCAAAGACCACAGGATTGTCATTAATCGAAGCGACGGCCATGAGCATTTTCGTCTTCGCGGGAGCAGCTCAATATATTTCGCTGACCCTTATCACCGCAGGTGTCGCACCAATCCTGATCGTCCTGAACACGTTCGTCGTCAATATCCGCCACTTTCTGATGACAGCAGCGTTGAATGAAAAGATGGAACCTGCGGCTGTCTGGAAAAAAGCGTTGTACGCCTTCGGAATTACAGATGAATCGTTTGCAGTTTTAGCTATCCAGGAAGACAACAAAGTACGCACATCATTTGCAGCAGGAGTCATTGCCATCTCATACGGCAGCTGGGTCGTATTCACCGCTATTGGCCATTTGATCGGAGCCAATCTGCCCCAATTTCTGCAAGCTGCCATGTCGATTGCGCTCTATGCTATGTTCGTCGGCCTTTTAGTTCCTTCAATGCGAGGAAACCGCAAAGTATTCAGCCTGGCGGCAATTGCCGGAATCATCAACTCCGTCTTCTACTTCACCGGGTGGCTATCCACAGGCTGGGCAATCCTGTTTTCCACACTCGCTTCCGCGGTCATCATTGAAATCATTTCTTCGAAAGGTGTGAAAACATAATGAGCGATTGGTTCTGGTGGATGATTTTAGGCATGGCACTTGTAACTTACTTGCCGCGTGCTATTCCTCTGACATTTTTGGAAGGCCGCGAACTGCCGGACGCCATTCAGCGAATTCTGCGTAATATTCCTTACGCCGTATTGGGTGCTTTGATTTTTCCGGCGATCTTGTTTATCCAGGAGAATAATATCTGGTTCGGGGCCATCGGAGCGGCTGCCGCTTTCGGCATCGCTTTGACTGGCGCCAACGTCATGCTGGTCGTGCTGGGTTCCATTTCTGTCCTAGCTGCCTATAGTCTGTTTTTCTCCTAAAAAAAAGCCGTCACTCATCTTCATGAGTTTCGGCTTTTTTCGTGCGGTGATACATCCGGGAAGCATACCAGAACCCCGATGTCAGGGAAGCAGCGTTTACGGCATATAAAAACCACGTATTGGTGTATCCTGCATAAACTGCAGCTGCAATCAATGCAACCGTTAAAATCAGCCCCACAATGTGATTGAAAGTGACCCTTGTAAAGAGCACAACCAGGAGGCCAGGGATCAGCAGGGACAATAAAAACTTTGTAAGCATTGATTCCATTTTATTAGCTCCTTATTTAACGACGATGAGCCCCAAGCGATGGTGGTCATGCCGGAAAATAACGTGTTGGCGCAGCCTTACTTCCCGGCTGTGGTCAAGCACTTCAAGCCGGCAATGGGCAGCATTCACTTGGATCGCTTCATATAATTCCATTTCGTTTGATACCGATAAGCCATTGACTTTTCGGATCACTTCTCCGCGCATCAAGCCCATCTTATGTGCCGGCGAATCCGGCAGCACGTCGATAATCATCACTCCAAGAGCTTGCGGTGCCACTGCATTATTGCCTTGGCGTTCTTTCAACTCAAAATTCACAGCAATCGCAAGTCGCGCAGCTGCACCGGCAATCAGTGCGATGAAAGCAAGCGGCTCCCATAACACGGCTCCAAGGGACAGCAAGATAATTGCCGCACCAAGTTTCCAGACCAGATTCCCGATTGCCGGATATAAATAAATCGGCATCGTTTTTCTTGCACGGCTTTGAAAACCGAAAACCATTGGAAACAGGATGAACGAAAACATGCTTTGCCCGATTGGCAATTGCGGCCAGTACGGCGCGTATGATTCGATAAGATCGCCCGGCACAACCAGCAGCACTGGCAGCAGCCATAGGCGTTTTGCCGTATAAGCTGCTGCTGCCAGCCCTCTGGAAGAGGTTTCAAGCCTTGGCGAGGCGGCTTCCGCTCCGTGCTTGCGGATCAGCAAGCCCTCGGCCACCACCATAGCCCCAGAAATCAATGCGACTGGCACAAGCCAGTCCCAATTGACCGCGTAGCCGCTATAACTAATTATTCCAAGATCCACATTCCATTCGTTGGTTCGGAATAACCATCCGATGAAGACAGCAGCCAATGCCAAATAAATGAAAGAGCCTAGCTGATAAACACTTGCCACCATGAGTAAAATAGCCACGGCACTCAAAGCGATCAGCCATTCAATCGGCACTACTAAACCGATGCCGGCAAAAAGCACTGAAAAGACAAGCGCGAACAGCAATCCGTCTTTCACAAGCCCGGCAAATTCCCGCCAGCCCCAAATTATGCGTGTCCGAAACATTTTCCGCTCTTTCTTGACTCGGAAGTAGCCGAGCAGCACAGCTGCCAACAAAGCTATGTAAAAAACAGGGTTTATAAAAAATCTTCCTATGTCCAGCAACGCATCCATTATCACTTTTTACACCTTCCTATTCACAGCCACTTGCATTTCTTCCCATTGTACCAAAGAAACAGCGCTCACTGCACTTCTTTTTCAGTTTACAAACGCCGCGCCCAGCTGCGTTAAAATATCTTCGGCGCCTTCAATTCCAGCTGATAAACGGATTACTTGGCGCGTAACGCCAATTTTCTCTTTTTCTTCGAGGGACAGCGCCCGATGGGAAGTGCCGAACGGGTAAGAAACCGTCGTTTCCACTCCAGCCAAGGTAGGAACAATTTTGATCCAGCCCAGTGATGAAAAGAATTTGGAAACATCTATTGATTCAGGCAATGCGAATGTAACAATCGCGCCCATTCCCGGATACCAGACTTGCGCTTTACCTTCAAGAAACGCTGCAATTGCAGCCGCATTTTCTGTCTGTGCCTTCATTCGAACCGCTAGCGTCTTGATGCCTCGGATCGTCAGCCATGCTTCAAATGGGCTTAGATTCATTCCCAGGTTAACGATGCGGCTCTCAGCCACCCGAATCAAGTCGGCGTCACCAACAAGCACGCCTGCCGTCACATCGCTATGGCCTCCAAGATATTTAGTAGCACTATGCGCAACAAGATCTGCGCCTAGAGCATAAGGCTGAATCGTATACGGGGTTGCGAACGTATTGTCGATCATCAGCTTCACACCGTAATGCTTCTTCAATTGTTCAAGTACCGCAAGATCTTCAACTCTTAGAAATGGATTAGTAATGGATTCACTGAAAATCAGTTTCACTTCCGGGTAGTCGATCAGAATTTGTTCAACTTGGCTAAGGTCGGTGAAATCAGCAAAATGGACAGTCATGCCCAGGTGCACCAATTCTTCCTTCAGTAAATGGAACGTGCCGCCATATACATCTTCAGCTGCAAGGATATGGTCGCCTGAACCAGCGACAGCGAGAATCCCAGCAAGTATCGCTGACATGCCAGAAGATGCCGCAACTCCGCGTGGCGCTTCTTCTAGATCCGCAACCGTTTGGCCAAGCGCGTCGGTATTCGGATTGGCTGTCCGGGAATAAAGATAGGTGCCATTCCCTTCATAATAGCCTTCCAATTCTTCTAATGAAGAAAAAGCAAATGCTGAAGTTTGGTAAAGCGGCATCACTTTCGGTTGGATGGTGCGTTCTTTCATAGATGCGGTATGCACTGATTTCGTGTTAATCGAGTTCATCTTTTATCCCCCTAATCCATAGTCGATATGATGTTTTCAATTGTAGCTTGGTCCATCGGCCCCACAAACTTCGTTTGGACGCGACCTTGTGTATCCAGTATATAGGAAGTCGGTATTGTCACAGCCTGATACAACGAGCCAATTTCTCCCTTTTCATCCATCGGAATCGGGAATGACAATCCATACTCTTCTTTAAATGTCTTGATTTTTTCCAATCCATGATCTTCTTTTGTTAAGTTCACTGCTAAAATTTCCACATTATCTGAAGCTGCCTGCTCTTCATAATATGCCTGCATATGAGGCATTTCGGCCCGGCATGGCGGACACCAAGTAGCCCAGAAATTCAAAATCACTTTTTTTCCTTTGTAATCGGACAGCTTGACCCTTTCGCCGTCCAACGTCGTCAATTCGAAATCGGGAGCCATTTCACCTTTTGCCAGCCCTTGCTCAGTTGCCAAAAAATCAACGTCGCTGCCAAGTGCGATATTGTCGAATTCCGTGGTTTTTTCAATATTGTCTTTTACCACTCCGGCAATCGCTACCCCGATCAATACCGCAACCAGTGTCAAGCCGATCAGTTTTTTCGACATTGCTTTTTCACCTCGCCTAACTTTCATCATACGATAAACCAAGGGCTGAAATCCACTATGCCAGACATTGATTTGTGACTAAAATAAAAACCGGCATCGCTGTCGATGCCGGCCTTTCTTATCTTAACGAAACGAATCTTTCAGGATCGACTGCATTGGATCGTGCACCGTTCCAAGGACCGACGTGAATTTCAAAATGGAGATGCGAACCGAATGAACGTCCCGTATTGCCCATTTGCCCTACACTTTGCCCTTGAGAAACTGATTGGCCAACAGAAACGCCAATTGAGTTTAAGTGTGCATAAACTGTAGCGTGTGTTTGTCCGTTAATTGAGTGAGTAACGATGACAACATTGCCGTATCCGCCCATTGAACCTGCATAAGACACGAAACCGTGCGCTGCTGAAACGACATTCGTTCCAACACTATTTGCAATATCCACACCTTGGTGGAATTCCTGGCCAGCGCCAATATCGCGCCATCCGAAATCAGATGTGAAGCGTCCAGAAGTGGGACGGATAAAGTCTGCACTGATCGGTGCTGAATAAGATACAACAGGTGTTGGCGCAGGAGCAGGCGTTGGCGCTGCAGCTGGTGCCGCTGGAGCGCTTGGTGCCGGCTCAGATTTAGCACTCGCTTTTTTAGCTGCAGCTGCTTTTTCCGCTGCTGCCTTTTCTGCCGCTGCCTGTTGTGCTGCCGCAAGCTGGGCCGCTGCTTGTTCAGCCGCTGCCTTTTCTGCTGCCGCTTTCGCTGCCGCAGCACGCTCAGCAGCTAATTTGCGCTGGCGCTCTTCTTCCGCTTTTCTGGCTAATTCAGCCAAACGTTCCTGTTCTGCGATAATCTGGTTTTCAAGTTCTTTCGAAACTTCAATCGATTCTTCGCGCTGATCAACCAAGTCGGCTTTCTCGCTTGCCAAACGTTTTTGTTCTGCTTGCAATTCTTTTTGCAATCCGGCTTGCTCAGCTTTCTGTCCGCTGAGTGAGCCTTTCAATGATTCAAGTTCAGCGCGGCGCTGTTCCTGCTGTGCCAATTTCGTTTCGACTTGCGCTTTTTGTTCTGCAAGCATTTTTTTATCCTGTGCTTGTTCTTTCATGATTTCCCGATCTGCATCAATCAACGTGTTGACGGCTGAAAAACGGTCGATGAAATCGATAAAGCTGTTCGCTCCGAGCAATACGTCTATGTAATCAACAGAACCGCCGCTCAACTGAATAGCGCGGGCTCTCTCTTGAAGCAATTCCGTTCTATCGGAAATCTTGCGCTCCAATTCCTTGATTGATGATTTTAACTCATTTATTTCAGTTACTGTTTTTTCTATGTCGCCTTCTACGCTGGAAATCTTCGCTTCGGTTTCACCGATTTTAGCTTCCAGTTTCTTAATCTGAGACATGATTCTTTCTAACGTCGTCTCATTTTTCTTCATTTCACCAGTTTTTTCAGAGATGCCTGAATTCAATTGATTTTGCTGCTGTTCTGCTTGTTGCTGTTTTTGTTCCAGCTCAGTTAATTTATCCGCATTAGCGGTCGGCATCAATACCGACAACGCTAATACGGATGATAAACTGGCCAACACCCATTTCGACTTCGAGCCCAAGTTCGTGTTCCCCTTTCGGATGACGTTCTCTCTTTTTTCTTCTCTCTCTTATCTTGCTGTCATCTCTATCTCTAAGTTGTATGTTATACGCGAAGGAATTTCCGGATTGACATGAAACTGCCCCAGACGCCGATAAAGACGCCCATCAATAGGATCAAGCCGCCCACTTGGTAGATGAACGGTGTAAAGTCAAGCAACTGGAATAATTCCCCGCTCAATTTCGGCTGTATGAATTCGAGCGTATTATAGTAGAGCGCTGCTACCAGGCCGATTGGTATGATCGATCCCAGCAAGCCAAGCCACATGCCTTCCAGTATGAATGGCACACGGACAAACCAGTTGGTCGCCCCTACAAGTTTCATAATCTCAATTTCCCGGCGACGTGCCACGATCGTGATGCGGATCGTATTGGAAATCAAGAACATTGCTGTGAAGAGCAGTGCCAGTATTAACACCAAACCGACATTTCTTCCGGCATTCAGGAAATTGAATAACTTCTCAATTTTGCCTTTGCCATACTCGACTTTTTCTATGTTCTCAATTTCAGCAATTTCTGCTGCCACATTTCCAGTTTGTTGAGGATTTGAAGCTTTAACATAAAAAACGTCGAACAATGGATTATTTTGCTGGAATAAATCCAGCTCATTTCCGAAATCAAGAACAAGATCAGCTAATTCTTCTTCTTTAGTGGAATAGACTGCTGATTCCACTTCGGGTATGTCGACTATCGTTTCTTCGATGCTCTGCTTTCGAGCTTCGTCCGTCTCCAATGAGACAAAGACCTTCATTTCAACATCGTTTTCCAAATCGTCTGCAACTTTGTTCAAGTTCATCATGATTAAGACGAAAACTCCAACAAGCAGCAAGGTCACTGTTACAGCACTGACAGATGCAAACGTCATCCAGCCATTGCGTCCTAGGCTTTTCAGGCTTTCACGGAAATGGCGCCATAATGTTCTAGCTTTCATAACCGTAATCACCTCCGTCTACGTCACGGACAATCAGTCCGCCTTCTATGGCAATTACGCGATGGCGAATGGTGTTGACGATTTCCTTGTTATGAGTCGCCATTAAAATCGTCGTGCCTGTGGCGTTGATCTTTTCGAACAGGTTCATGATATCCCAAGCAGTTTCAGGATCCAGGTTTCCTGTAGGCTCATCGGCAATAACTACTTTCGGTTTATTGACGATCGAGCGTGCAATCGATACCCGCTGTGCCTCGCCGCCGGACAATTCCGTCGGGAACATGCGAGCTTTATGCTTCAATCCAACCATATCCAGCACGTCTAAGACGCGTTCGCGGATTCTAGAAGGTGATTCTTCGATAACTTCCAATGCGAATGCAACATTTTCGTAAACATTCAACCTTGGCAAAAGTTTAAAATCTTGGAATACGACGCCCATTTGGCGGCGCAGCATTGGCACTTTTTTATTCTTCAATGTAGCAAGATCAATGCCATCTACGAACATTTGCCCTGAAGTCGGGCGTTCTTCACGATACATCATTTTGATGAAAGTCGATTTCCCAGCACCGCTGGGCCCTACTACATAAACGAATTCGCCTTGGTCGATTTCAACATTCAGTCCGTTGAGCGCTACAATGCCATTCGGATATTTTTTATAAACATTCTTCATTTGAATCATTTAATAACCACCTATATGAATTAAGTTTCCCTAAGCTGAGTTTATCTGACTGAAAAATTCCGGCAGAATCATTATAACATCCTAAACCTTTTTTTTTATTACAGTTCTGTATCAAATGGGTTTGTTGATATACATCCAACATTATAGAGGAATAAAGTAATAGCTGATTGGGCCATATCCAGCTGTGGAGAACGTCGTTTAATTTAACACATAAATGTTCTATCCGCAAATTATTATCATTCTTGTGCAAAAAGAAAAACCGGCCATTTGGCCGGTTTATTTCTTCTCGGACAGCCATTTCGCTACAGCTGTCGCTTCTTCGCCTTCAATGATTCCCGCAGGCATTGCCCCGCGGCCATTTTCAATGACACCTAAAATCTCTTCTTCTGATAACCGGGCACCGACATCATTCAACGGCGGGAAGTTCCCTTGCCCTTCGAGATTTTCACCATGGCAGGAAATACAGTTTTGCTGAACAACTTGTTCAGCATCCACAGCTGCCGTGTCTCCGTCTCCTGAGTCTGCAGGCGGTTCAGCAGTATCTTCTCCGCCTCCGCATGCTCCAAGAACCAATGCAGAACCGAATAATAAAGCCATCAATTGCTTTTTCATTCAATGTTCCTCCTCGCTATAGTATCTATCTAATACAGTATATACCAATACTAAGCTCTTTTGAAACCCTCTCCTAGCACTTCCGCCGCATCAGAAACTATGACAAATGCGCCAGGGTCGACATCTTTCACCACTTTTTTCAGCCGGGTGAACTCCGTCTGATGGACAACCACAAGAAGGATTGGCTTTTCCGCTTCTGTATAGCCGCCTGTTGCTGTCAGCTTTGTGACGCCCCGGTCAATTTCTTCATAGATGGCATCGCGCATTTCGACTTGTTTGTTGGTGATAATATAAACAAGTTTCGATCTGCCGAAGCCGACTTGCACCAAGTCGATCGTTTTCGTCGTCACATATAAACCGACCAAAGCATATAAGCCTTTTTCAATATCAAAGACAAGCGCAGCTGCTAGCACAATCAGTCCGTCTATGAGCGCTACACTGGTGCCTAACGTGAAACCGGTATACTTCGTGATAATCTGCGCAGCCAAATCGGTTCCTCCAGTTGATGCATTGCCGCGGAAGACGATGCCAAGCCCAAGCCCGACAAGAATCCCTCCGAACAAAGCACCAAGCAGCGGATTCAGCGTCCACGGTTCCCAGGCTTCTGTCAAAAAGACCACAAACGGCAGGAATACCGTTCCCACTGCCGTTTTGGCACCGAAATTACGCCCAAGCAAAATTACGCCGGCAATGAACAACGGAATATTGAACGCCCATTGAACGAAAGCCGGCTTCCAGTCGAAGAGGCCTTTTAAAATTGTACTGATGCCGCTCACACCGCCTGAAGCCACTTCATTCGGCAGCAAAAATACATTAAACGAAATTGCCACAATTGCGGAGCCGACGATGATACTGAAATATTCACCAAAGATCCGCAGCAGCGGATGCGGATCTTTGCGGTTGCGTTGTTTGTTTTTCATCATGATGGTTTGAATCCTCTTTCCTTTATATGCTCGTTAACCCTGTCAGAGTATACCAAAGGAACCGCCGCTTGTGAACTTCATCAAGATAAAGCAGGATGCCATCTATCTCATTATGGAACGTATAAGCTAGTCGATATTCCGCAAAACAGCCCCGCTAAAACATATGCTCCTGCATCGCTTCACTGCTCCCTTGGGAGTCGGAACTATTTTGCTCCATATCTGGAGAACCTATAGACATTGCAGAAAGCATATCTTTCGTCTTTTTCGGTAAACGAAATGATTTTCTATATTAAGAAATACCTTTGAATGAAGCGGAAGGCGGCGACTCCTGCGGGATTAGCGAGACAGACGAGACCCTGCAGGAGCAAAGCGACGAAGCGGCTCGGCGCTCGCCCCGCGGAAAGCGTCCGTCTGAAGCGAAATGCAAAACAACCATTTAAGTTTCTCGACAGTCTGAAAAGCCCGGAAGCGTTTTCCGCTTCCGGGCTTTGGCTTATTGCATTTTTGAACGCAGCAATGAGTTGATGAAGCCGTCAATATCGCCATCCATGACAGCCTGGAGATTGCCGGTTTCGTAATTCGTGCGATGGTCTTTGACCATTGAATAGGGGTGGAATACGTAAGAACGGATCTGGCTTCCCCAGCCGATTTCCTTTTGTTCTCCACGGATTTCAAGCAATTGCTCTTCCTGCTCCTGTATCTTAAGAGCATACAATTTCGCTTTCAGCATCTGCATCGCTTTCTCGCGGTTTTTAATCTGTGAGCGTTCCTGTTGGCACGTCACAACCGAATTGGTTGGAAGGTGAGTGATGCGGACAGCGGAATCTGTCGTGTTGATGTGCTGGCCGCCTGCGCCGCTTGCGCGGTACGTATCAATCTTCAGATCTTCCGTACGGATATCAATTTCGATTTCACCGGTAAATTCCGGCATCACTTCACATGATACGAACGATGTGTGGCGGCGTCCCGAAGAATCGAAAGGTGAAATGCGGACGAGGCGGTGCACGCCTTTTTCAGCTTTCAAGTAGCCGTAAGCATTGTGGCCTTTGATGCTGAGCGTGACCGATTTCACACCCGCTTCGTCTCCAGCCAGGTAATCCAATGTTTCTACTTTGAAGCCGCGCTTTTCAGCCCAACGCGTATACATGCGAAGCAGCATTGAACACCAATCCTGGGACTCGGTGCCGCCTGCGCCTGGATGCAATTCCAAAATCGCATTGTTTTTATCATAAGGCTCGCTGAGCAGCATCGTCAGTTCGTAATCGGCCAGTTCTGAAATGAAAGCTTTCATTTCAGAAGCCAGTTCGTCATGCAATTCTTCATCTTCTTCTTCACGCAACAATTCCAATGTCATTTCCAGGTTTTCCTGGGTTTCGACAAAGTTATGGTAGGTATTGACGATTTCCTTTAAACCGTTCGCTTCTGAAATGACCACTTGCGCTGAATCCTGGTCGTTCCAAAAATTCGGGTCCAACATCATTTCGTCCAGTTCCTGAATGCGGGCTTCTTTGTTCTCTAAGTCAAAGTGACCCCCTAAAGTCGGCCAATTTGCTGGCGGATTTGTCGAGTTCATTGCGGATGCTTGCTAATTCTATCATTATAAGTTCCTCCTCAAAATAACACCGAAGAGCATTCGCTCTTCGGCATGGCTTGCTTATTATGCTGTTGTCGTACCGTGGCAATTCTTATATTTCTTGCCGCTGCCGCAAGGGCAAGGGTCATTGCGCCCTACTAAAACATCCTTGCGTGCGGGTTCTTTTCTTTTAACTGCCGCTGGCCCATCCTCTTTCGGATTAACCGCTTGGCCTTTCGCAACTTCTTCACGTTCCAAGTTGCTGCGGATTTCAGCCTTCATGGCGTATTTTGCCACATCTTCTTCGATTGCCTGTACCATTTCCTCGAACATCGCAAATCCTTCTTGCTGATATTCACGAAGCGGGTCATTCTGTGCATACGCACGAAGGTGAATCCCTTGGCGAAGCTGGTCCATCGCATCGATGTGGTCGATCCACTTCGTATCGATTGAACGGAGAAGGACGACTTTTTCGAATTCGCGCATGCGGTCCGGCGTCAATTCCTCTTCTTTTTCATCGTAGCGTTTATTGACAGCCGCCGTGATGAATTCGATCAATTCCTGCTGGTTCTTGCCTTCAAGGTCAGCCAATGTAATGGTGTGTTCCGGCAGCAGATTCGCACCGATCAATTCAGACATCGCTTTCAGGTTCCAGTTTTCCGGTTTTTCGTCAACTGTGTGGGCATAGACCATGCGTTCGATTGAACCATCGATCATTTTTTCCACTAGCGAACGCATATTGCCGGTTTCAAGAACTTCCATCCGTTCTTTATAGATAACTTCACGCTGCTGGCGCAAAACATCGTCGTATTGCAGCAAACGTTTCCGTGCGTCAAAGTTATTGCCTTCTACCCGTTTCTGGGCGGATTCCACAGAACGCGTCACCATCTTCGACTGAAGCGGCTGTGAATCATCCATTCCCAATTTGCCCATCATCGAACGCATTGCATCAGAGCCGAAACGGCGCATCAAATCATCTTCCAATGAAAGATAGAATTGCGTTACACCCGGATCTCCTTGGCGGCCTGAACGTCCGCGCAGCTGGTTATCGATGCGGCGGGATTCATGGCGCTCTGTACCGAGCACCGCAAGGCCGCCCGCTTCGATGACGCCTTCTCCAAGCTTGATATCCGTACCACGGCCTGCCATGTTCGTCGCAATTGTCACTGCGCCTTTTTGGCCGGCATTCAAAATGATTTCCGCTTCGGAAGCGTGGTTTTTAGCGTTCAAGACAGAATGCTTGATGCCTTCTTTTTTCAGGTAAGCTGAAATGATTTCTGAGGTTTCAATAGCTACCGTACCGACAAGCACCGGCTGGCCATTTTTATGGCGCTCAGCGATATCTTCTGCAACCGCTTTGTATTTCCCAGCGATTGTTGCATAGATCAAATCGACCCGGTCATCACGGATGATCGGTTTATTGGTCGGAATCGTAATGACGTTCATATTGTAGATATTGCGGAATTCCTCTTCCTCTGTTTTCGCTGTACCGGTCATCCCGGACAATTTCGAATACATACGGAAAAAGTTCTGGAACGTGATCGTTGCCATCGTCATTGACTCGTTTTGGACTTCAAGGCCTTCTTTTGCCTCAATTGCCTGGTGCAGGCCATCAGAATAGCGGCGGCCTTTCATCAAGCGTCCTGTAAATTGGTCAACGATGACCACTTCGCCGTCCTGCACTACATAATCGACGTCGTTATGCATCGTCACTTGCGCTTTCAGCGATTGGTTCACTGCATGGTTCAAGCGCACATGCTTCATGTCGAATAAATTATCGATGCTGAAAGCTTTTTCGATTTTCTCGATGCCTTCCTCCGTCAACACGACGCCTTTTGTTGTTTCATCAAACGTGTAATCCGTGTCTTTCATTAGAAGGCGTGCAAACGCATTTGCCTGCATATAAAGCTGGGCCGCTTTTGCTGCTTGGCCTGAAATGATCAATGGAGTCCGTGCTTCATCAATCAGAATTGAATCGACTTCATCGATGACTGCGTAATTCAGCGGACGCTGAACCATATCAGTTTTATAAAGCACCATGTTATCGCGCAGATAATCAAATCCAAGCTCATTATTCGTGCTGTACGTGACATCCGCCGCATAGGCTGCTCTTTTTTCATCTTTCGTCAAGCTGTTCAAATTCATGCCGACTGTCAATCCGAGCCATTCATATAAACGGCCCATTTCGATCGCATCGCGGCTTGCCAAATATTCGTTGACGGTTACAACGTGAACGCCTTTTTTAGCAAGTGCATTCAAATAGACGGCAAGTGTCGATGTCAAAGTTTTACCTTCCCCGGTCTTCATCTCGGAGATATTCCCTTCGTGAAGGGACACTGCCCCCATGATCTGAACGCGGAAAGGATACATGCCAAGAACACGCTTTGATGCTTCGCGGACTGTCGCGAATGCCTCAGGCAGCAAATCATCCAATGTTTCGCCTTTTGCATGGCGCGCCACAAACTCATCCGTTTTCGCTTTTAACGCGTCGTCGGATAAAGCAGCATAATCTGCTGCCAATGCTTCAACCGAATCCGCTGTCTTTTCTAATCTTTTCAAGTCCCGTTTGTTCGGATCGAATACTTTATTCAATACTCCAAGCATATATAACCGCTCCCTGTATAGTGTCTGGCTGTCCCTTAATGAGATGCCAAAACGCTTTTGCTATTGTGTAATAATCTGCAGGCACAATAATGCTATTGCCGGTGCGCCTTTTCTTAGTAATCCATGACAAAAATTCTCATGACTCATTTTAACACTGCAAAGAACCCTGTGCAAATAAACAAGAGTCCATTTATAGGCTTGTTAAGCATAATCACCATAGAAAAAAGCCTCTCGCTAGGAGAGGCTTTTCATCTGACTCAGCTTGTTTCGATCAAGCCGTATGTTCCATCTTTTCGTTTGTAAACGATATTTGTGCCGTTTGATTCTGCATCGGTGAAGACAAAGAAATTATGGCCAAGCATATTCATCTGCAGAACCGCTTCTTCTTCATCCATCGGTTTCAAATCAAATTGCTTCGTGCGCACAATTGTCAGATCCTCTTCTTCCTCTTCTAGAGAATCGAGGACTCTCGTTTCGTTTTCAATTGATGCAAACGCTGTGCCAAGGCTTTCGCGGTCACGGAATTTGCGGTTGATGCGTGTTTTATATTTTCTGATTTGGCGTTCCAATTTGGCAACGATCAAATCGATAGCTGCGTATAAATCTTCATGGCGTTCTTCCCCGCGGAGCACCAGGTTCTTCATTGGCACTGTAACTTCCGCTTGAGTCTGGCTGTTATTAATCGTTTTTAAGTTAACCATAACCGTAGCATCAGTTCCTTCAGGGAAATAACGTTCGATTTTTTCAACTTTCTTTTCAATATGTTCGCGAATTGCTGGAGTTACCTCAAAGTTGTCGCCTCGAATGTTAAATAGTAGCATGTTAACTCCTCCTTCTATTAGCTTACACAGTATTATTTCTATAACTTCCCTTAACATTCCTGCTTAAAACGTGAAAAGTTTCAAGTTCGTAAAGATTAGGTAAATAAATTAATAAGGAGATGAAAATTATGCTAAAAAACAAAATTATTGTTGTCACCGGTGCTGCACAAGGCATCGGAAAGAGCATCGCAGAGCATTTTGCAGCACAGCACGCTACAGTCATTGCATTGGATATTGAAGAAGTGAAAATCGACGGGGTGGAATTCCGGCGCTGCAATGTCGGCAACTTCAACGAAGTGATTGAGACATTCGCCTCTATTAACAAAGACCATGGCGCTATACACATTCTCATTAATAATGCAGGCATATCCGAATTCAAATCCATATGGGAAGTGGATGAAAAAGAATGGGACAGAGTTCTGGACACTAACCTTAAAAGCGTGTTCATCTGCAGCCGTGAAGCTGCAAGGTTCATGACCGACGATATCCGTTCCATCGTCAATATGACTTCAACACGAGCTTTCATGTCCGAACCCAATACTGAAACGTATTCGGCCTCTAAAGGCGGAATTTACGCGTTGACCCATTCATTGGCCGCCACGCTTAGCGAAAACAGTATCCGGGTCAACTCTATCGCTCCGGGATGGATCCATACCGGAGATGAAAAAGATTTGCGTTCCATAGACCACCAGCAGCATTGGAGCGGCCGCGTTGGAAAAGTTGATGATATTGCACGTGCATGCCTGTTCCTATGCGATCCGAAGAACGACTTTATCACCGGCGAATGCTTGAAGATCGATGGCGGCATGACCCGTAAAATGATTTACGAACATTAAGAAAAGAATTATTTATATTATTTAAAGAATAAAAAGTCATTTCATCTTAGGTATACCGGATACTGCGCTCCATGCGGACGCTTTCCGCGGACGAAGCGCTGAGCCTCCTCGTCGCAAGCTCCTGCGGGGTCTCATCACTCCGTTCTTCCGCAGGAGTCGCCGCATTGCGCTCCGAATCCTTGAGAGATTTCTTATGAAAAAGTAGATGAGTTGGTTACTCTCTTTAATGAGAGCTACATGCTAATAACCGATCTGGCCACGAAGACTCCTGTGGGACAGCGAAGGCTGAAGACCCCGCAGAAACGTTAGTGACGAGGAGACTGAAGCTGAGCCCACGAAAAGCGAAGTGGCCAGAACGGTTGGGGTATTCACAGTTATCCATTTTGATTAGATTTTGTCTACAGTCTGAGAAAAGAAATAGGCCTGCCGTGCCAGCAGGCCTATTTCTTTTCTTTCAAAGCTTTCACTTCATCCGCGATGAACATTTCACGCACAGCGTCCCGCGTTAAGTGGAGGCCGTAAATCCACCCGCCAGCCGCTTCTTTCTTCCATACGACCAGGCAATCCGCGCTGATTGTTTCATTCGTTATGGCGAATGAAATGTTCAAGGAATCGGCATGGGCAGGAAGTTCATCGTCTACAAATATCCGTGCTCCAGATGGAGAGATATCCAGCAGCAATCCGAATACGGCATTTTCCAGCCCAGACTTGAATTTCAAGCGGATTTCTGGTGGCTTGCCAAAGGCATGCCTGAAACTTTCCGTTCTGTCGAAAACCATGATTGCCCTCCCCTGCTTATGCGCGGATCAAGGTAAACAGCTTAATTTCACCGGCTCCCGCCATTTTCAATTCTTTTGCAGCATGGCGCATTGTCGTGCCGGTTGCATACAAATCATCGATTAATATGATTTTATCCGGAATCGGCTTGCCGTTCCACTCGAACAACTTCGTGCTTTCCAAGCGTTCCTGGCGGCTCTTTTTACCTTGTACTTGAGCTGTTTTTGACAAGAGATGTGTAAATGGCAACCCCGCAGACGCCAGCAGTTCATCCACTTGTGAAAAAGTCCTTTGTTTCAGCTTTTCTGTATTCATCGGTATCGGCACCAGTAGGGCATCAACTTTGCAGAGAGCTTCGTTGATCTCACCTGAAAAGACTTCCGAAAGAACGACGTCCTGCAGAAATTTATATTGATGCAAATAAGTTTTCATCGCGTCGTTATACGCATACAAGCTTTTGCCGGAATGCACCAGACCCGCAAATTCCGTCTTTTCCCATTCGCTGCAGTCCCGGCATATTCCATCCGCTGAAAGTCCGCATATTTTGCAGCATTCTTTTGGCACCCTGCAGAATTCGGCTTTGCACGAGGGACAGGCTGTTTCGGAAAAATCACGAAAGAACAGGCTTCGCCAAGTTGGCTCATGCCTCATTTTCTGGTCGCATAAATAACAATTCAGCGCATTCCCCTCCTGTTGTAAAAGCTTATCATCGATTTCGCTTTGTCCATTTCCCGGGAAATACCATCGTGGAAAAAGCTTATATCGCCCGCCGGATAAGAAATTGAACGCCCAGCCCTCCCAGCAATCTGAATCAAAGCGGAAGCATTAAAAAGCTCATCGTCCGCCCCGACTACCGCTACTTGCACATTCGGTATGGTGATGCCACGTTCCAATATGGTCGACGTTAACAGTCCGGGGATGTCTCCATTACGCAAGGCCATAACTTTTTCCTTGCGCTGAAAATCTTTGGAATGCACCGCTTCAATGCGGACATCCAATTTTTTGAAGAGCGGAATACTGTGCTCAATCAATTCGATCGTCGGCAAAAACAGCAGAAATGGCTCTTGTTTCGCGATGCGTTCCTCGACCCACACGACAAGCTTTCGAGGAATGGCGTTGCGCTCCAGTTTTTTCTTATACCTCCAAAGCGGCTTGAATTTCGGTACTGGCAGATCATGGCCGTGGAAACGCCTGAAGATTTCGGAGCGGTTTGCTGTTGCTTTCAATAATTTATCAGAAGGTGTCGCTGATACAAATACAATCGGCGAATCCGGTATTGCTGCTTTCAATACAGCCCGCTCCAAGGCCTCGTCAAAAGAATAAGGAAACGCATCCGCTTCGTCGACAATCATGACATCGAACGCCTTTTCGAATCTGTACAATTGATGTGTCGTCGAAATGACGATATCCGCGAAACCTTTTTCTATTGGGGCACCGCCATACAATGTATGGACGGTCGTTGACGGGAACACCGCACGGATTCTCGGCGACAGCTCCAGAACAACGTCCGTGCGCGGTGCCGCGATGCAGATGCGGAGCCCTTTTTGGAGCGCATCGAATATCGGCTGGAAGAGCAATTCCGTTTTTCCCGCTCCACAGACCGCATAGACCAGATGATTTTCTTTTCTTGCCAAGCTTTCAGCTACTTCTGTCGAAGCAGTTTTTTGGGCAGCAGTCAGGGTGCCGCTCCAATTGAATGAATGGTTCAGATGAAGTTTAGGGGATGGGGACGCCCAGGAGATCAATTCCGTACAGGAACTGATGCGCCCCATTTGAATGCAATGCCGGCAATAAAAACAGACGCTGCCGCATTTCGCACAATTATAAGATAGGATTTTATGAGGGGATTTTTCCAGGCAGCGGGAGCATTGGCCGTCTGCTGTGATGCCTTTGATTACGAGCAAATCGCCTTTGGCAATGGCGCGTTCGATTTGTTCTTCTGGGAAAGGGGTGAAATCTTTCAGCCATATTCTTCCCGTGAAAAATGCTTCCAATTCATTCATCCGCATCTTCCTTCCATATTATAAGTGGCTTTGGCTGGTTATTTTCTAACCCAGCCCAAGCCCATTGCGCCTTCTCCTAAATGCGTTCCGATGACCGGCCCGAAATAAGAAATACCGAATTCCACTTCGGGGCATTCCAGTTTTAATTGTTCCATCCATTTTTCAGCTTCTTCAGGACGGTTGGCATGGATTACTGTCGCCTGAATTTGGCCGCCAGCTCTTACATCGTCTTTTAACAAGTCACCGATCCGCTTCATCGCTTTCTTGCGGGTGCGGATTTTCTCAAAAGGAACAATCACTTTTTCTTTAAAATGGAGCAGCGGCTTGATTTGCAGCATACCGCCCACAATTGCTTGTGCATTCGACAGGCGGCCGCCCCGGCTCAGATGCATCAGGTCTTCGACCATGAAATAGGCGCGCATCGACTTTTTCATTTCATTCAACTCCGCGATGATAGTCGCGGCATTTTCTCCGGAATTGGCCATTTCTGCAGCCTTGACTGCATAAAACCCTTGCATCGCACATGAAATTTCTGAATCGAACGAATAGACAGCTGCCCCTTCTACAAGATCATTTGCCTGAACAGAACCATTGAAAGTTCCACTGATGCCGCTTGATAAGTGAATGGAAATAATCTCATCATGATTTTCAGCCAGTTTATTGTACAAATTGACAAATTCACCTAATGGCGGCTGGGATGTTTTGGGCAATGTGCTGCTCACTTTTTTATAAAAATCATCAACATGCAATTCCTCTTCTTCTGCATAAGACTCTTGGTTAAAAGTCACTTGCAGCGGAATCATTTCGATATTTTTCGCTTTCCGGACATGCTCCGGTAGATAAGCGGTACTGTCGGTTACAATCGCTGTTTTCAATTCTATCAGCCTCCATTGCCAGTTTAACAAAAATAACGTTATAAAAATACATAAATAAGCAGCCGTAATCCCAAGCAATTGGAGATGAAAACAATAAAGACAGGATGTGGCGCAAGTTCCGCCATATCCTGTCTCCTTCTAGTTCATCCGCAGCTTGGGGCATCGCCTTAGCTTCCTTCTATCCGTTCTGTGCCAAATTTATTGGCTGCCGATAAAGTGGAGCGCACTGACAAGCCAGTTTCCTTCTTCTTTCTTGAAGACCACTACCTGTCTGCCTGTCTGCCCGGTGCTTTTATCGGAATTCGGATCTTTCATCTCTACATCGATTGTTGCGTATACTTCAGCGCGGCCCGCTTCATACTTCACAATCGTTTCATCAGAAGTCGTATAGGCCGTATCGTATGCAGCAAATGCTTCTTCCAAAGCCTTCTTGTCTTCATCCCGGTCAAAGCCTTCCGGATTTTCGGAAATCACTGCCATATACCGCTCCGTATCTTCTGCATTGAATGCTTCGATATATTCTTTATAAGAAGCTAAAATCGCTTTTTCTTCTTCAGCTGGTACTTCTGCCTGCTGCACATTGCCTTCATCGTCCAGTGTAAAACCGACTTCTCCGCCGTCTTCAATGCCATGCCCGACAGCGTTATTTTCCGCAGAAGCATTGCCATCTTCTGAAGTATTGCCGTTTTCAGCCGCTTCTTCTTCACCTGAACACCCTGCCAAAACAAGGATGAGTCCTGCAGCTACTAGATATTTTTTCATCACGCATTCCTCCTGCCGTCAATTTTGCCATAGCTCGCCATCAAATACAATGAAGAAACTGTGTCTAAACGCCATAGAAAAAAGCCTGCATTTTCAGCAGGCTTTTAAACATTTTTAACGTACTTCAACCCAGCCATTTTTAATTGCTGTGACAACCGCTTGTGTACGGTCATTCACTTGCATTTTTTGGAGAATGCTGGAAACATGGTTTTTTACCGTTTTTTCAGAAATGAACAAAGTTTCACCGATTACACGGTTGCTTTGGCCATCTGTCAAAAGCTGGAGCACTTCGCTTTCACGTTTTGTCAGCAAATGATACGGACGGCGAATTTCAGTTTGATGGAAAGAGCCTTTGTTTTCGCGTTCGCTTAAACGCCGGAATTCCATCACTAAATTGCGTGTGACTTTCGGATGCAGGTACGATCCGCCTTTAGCCACTACTTTAATGGCCTGGATAATCGCTTCTGCGTCCATTTCTTTCAGCATATAGCCAAGTGCACCTGTTTTAAGGGCATGTGTCACATAGGACTCATCATCGTGAATCGACAGCATAATGACTTTCGCATCCGGGAAGTTCTCGATCAATTCGCCCGTTGCTTCTACACCATTTTTCTGTGGCATGTTGATATCCATCAACACGACATCCGGCTGGTATTCTTCGTATAATTTAAGTACTTCTGTTCCGTCTCCGCCTTCAGCGACGACTTCAAACGAGTCTTCAAAATCCAGAATGCGTTTAACTCCTTCGCGGAACAATTGATGGTCGTCAATAATAATAATCTTCGTCATTATGTTGTCCTCCTCAATACCGTCTCTTAACTTTCAGTCTCCAATGGAATCTGGAACATCAATACCGTGCCGTTGCCAGGCGAGGAATTGATGAAAAACTCACCGTTCACCAATTCAATGCGCTCTTTCATGCCCAACAGACCAAATGATTGGTTTTTCACAATGCTTTGGTCAAATCCAGCTCCATTGTCTTTTACGATCAGCGTTACATGGTTTTTCAGCCATTCCACTTTCACTTCTATCTGAGAAGCTTTGCCGTGCCTTACTGCATTGGTGATGGCTTCTTGAACCAGCCTGAAAATGGCAGTTTCGTAATTACTGGGAAGCCGCACTTCATTGCCGTTCGACTGAAAGTAAAGTTTGGTACCCTTGTTGTAATCTTCTGTAGTTTCAAGATATTTCTTTAATGTCGGTACAAGCCCCAGATCATCCAAGGCCATGGGTCGCAAATCGTAAATGATTCTTCTCACTTCAGTGAGCGCATCGCGTACCATTTCTTTTAATGATTTAATCTCCTGGAAAGCCAGTTCCGGCCCTTTTTCCCGGTAAGTCCGTTCGATCAGGTCCGAGCGGAGCAGCACATTCGCCATCATCTGGGCGGGGCCGTCATGGATTTCCCGCGAAAGCCGTTTTCGTTCTTCTTCTTGCGCTTCAATAATGCGCAGGCTATAATCTTGCTTTAGCTTGGCTTTATCAATCGCTTCACCAACGTCTTCGTAATCGGAAGTCAAATAGCTTATCGTCACGTTCAGCCGGTTGGCAAGATGCTCGGCGCGTTCAATCGTCTGAAGCAGTGATTGCAGGCGGCGCTGCAGCCGGTCCCGTTTTTGGCGATACTGTTTTTCTTCAGCCCGGTTTTCCGCCAATTGCACTTGCAGCCTATTTGCCTGTTCATACGCTTGGCTGACCTGGTTTTCTGAAAGTGTATCAAAAAACTTCGAGACTTCTGCTAGACGCCTTCGCGCCGCGCGTGTCTTGCCTTCCAAAAGGTCGCCGGCCTTTACAATCCGTGTGATGTTCGACCGGACATCTTCGAGCTCATTTTTCATATCTTCATAACTTTGGCGACTTTGTTCACTGATGACGAAAATATCCTGCTTCGAACTTTCCATTCTATCCAGGACATCGCCGAAAATGGAATCCAGTGCTTTCACATCGTATTTTTTAGCCATTTAAAAACCGCCTTAGCTATACTGAACTGTATATAGGGGTAAAATCTGTATACCTTTATGCCTGTTACGACTTAAACTAGTATATCACTTTATAAGCAAATCCATATTAAAAACACATTACATATTATCTGATTACATTTTACACCAGGAGGCGTTAAAATGCGAGAAAATTACAAAACTATCGGCGAAATGAAATCATGCGAAATCATTATACAAAAATCCCGTTTTATCGGCTATGCAGCACGTGCTGAAACCGAAAAAGAAGCAATCGATTTTATTGATTCCATTAAGGCCAAGCATCGCGGCGCCAATCACAATTGTTCAGCCTATATAATCGGTGAACATAATATTATCCAAAAAGCGAATGACGATGGTGAACCTAGCGGAACGGCCGGCGTCCCAATCCTGGAAGTGATAAAAAAACAAGGGTTAAAAGACACAGTAATTGTTGTCACCCGTTATTTCGGAGGCATTAAGCTTGGCGGAGGCGGATTGATTCGCGCTTATGGAAAAACAGCCAGCGAAGCAATTTCGGCCGCAGGAGTTGTAGAACGGCGGCTGCATTACCGGATGAACGTCTCGATTGACTATACATGGCTTGGCAAAATCGAAAATGAGATACGCCAATCCGAATATCCATTGGATGACATCGTATACGCTGAAGGAGTGGATTTGCACATCTTCGTTCCAGTTGAAAAAGAAGACGATTTCATCACATGGATTAACGAATTGACCAATGGCCAAGCCGACATCAGGGCTTTGGAAAATAAATTTTTGGAGTTTAATGCCATTTAATCAATTATCATTTACGTATCATTTAACTCAGTATATAATAGATAGAATCTATGTATGCCACTTTGCATACAATGCTGATTTAAAATCGGAAAGATTGGATCGATCGAATTCTATACTCGGTTAACCCATTCCTATTAAAGAGGAGTTTTAACCATGAACCGTAAAAAATACCGCAAAAGCAAAAATGAAAAAAAACGCACCACGATTAAAGTATTGATAACCCTAGCCTTATCAGTTCTCATATGCGGCTCTGCGTATGGTGTATATTTAGTGAAGAAGGCAGAGAATGCTGCAGGCAATGCCTTCGAAACTGCCGGCGACCGAGGCAAATCCGACTTGCGCGACGAGCAGGTTGAACCGCTGCATGATAATGTCTCCGTTCTTTTCATCGGCGTCGACAACAGTTCAAAAAGGGAGCAAAGCGAAAGCAGTACGCGATCAGATGCATTGGTGCTGGCGACTTTGAACAACGAAGACAAGTCGATCAAGTTAGTAAGCATCCCGCGTGATACCTATACTTTCATTCCGGATTCTCCGAAAATAAGCAAGATGGATAAAATCACTCATGCTTATGCTTATAACGGGCCTAGCTCCACGATTGAAAGTGTTGAAGAATTATTGGATGTGCCAGTCGATTATTACGTACGCATGAATTTCGATGCGTTCATTGATGTTGTTGATGCACTCGACGGCATCACAGTAGACGTTCCTTATGATTTAAAAGAACAAGATGAAAACGATAAAAAAGATGCAATCGTACTCGAAGAAGGATTCCAGACATTGAATGGCAGTGAAGCGCTGGCATTAGCCAGAACACGCCATTACGACAATGACATCGAGCGAGGCAAGCGGCAGCAGATGATTATTGAAAGCATCATGAACCGAGTGCTTTCCGCTTCTTCTTTGACTAAATATGGTGATGTCATCGATGCAATCGGCGACAATATGAAAACCGATATGACGTTCAAAGATATGCAATCGTTCTTCGAGTATGCGAAAGACGGAAAACCCAATGTTGAAACATTGACCGTCCAAGGATACGACGATATGTCAACCGGCACTTACTACTGGCAACTCGATGAAGAGTCTCTTTTGGAAGTACAGGATATCCTGCAAAGCCATTTGGGATTGAAACCAGATACATCGAATCTTTCAGACAATAGCCAAACCAAGTTTGCAGAAAACCCGGAAGATGACGAGGATTATTAAAGCCGCAGCTTTGCTGCGGTTTTTCTTTTGCCATTAACCAAAAAAAATCTGAAGCGCAGAGCGCTTCAGATTTTTTATTTCCCGATAAGTTTGACAAGATTGATAAGCGGCCGGTAATTCTTGCCCGCAAGCCCTACCACTTCGACAAACAATTCGATGGCAATGAGCATAACGCTGATTAATAGAATCCCACCCCATAAGGTCGCTTGGGAGAAAAGCAATGCTGCTAATCCGAATAATGCCGCAATGCCGTAGATGATCAAAACGGTCTGCCTGTGCGAAAATCCAATATTCAATAAGCAATGGTGCAAATGCGATTTGTCAGCAGCCGAGATCGACTGTTTTTCACGAACCCTGCGCACAATGGCAAAGAATGTATCCGATATCGGCACGCCCAGCATAATAACCGGAATGATCAATGCCACTACAGTGATGTTTTTAAAGCCCATCAAAGCGAGCACTGAAATCATGAAACCAAGAAACAATGCCCCTGTATCACCCATGAAGATTTTTGCAGGATGGAAATTATAATACAGGAACCCGATTGAACTGGCGGCTAAAATCGCAGCCAGCGACATGACAAATGGGTCGCCCATGATGAAAGCCATGATTGCCAATGTGGTCAATGCAATTGTTGAAACACCGGCAGCGAGCCCATCCAGGCCATCGATCAAATTGATTGCATTCGTTATTCCAATAATCCAAATGATGGTCAACGGGATGCTGAAATAACCGAAATCCAGCTCGCCGCCAAACGGCAAGTTAATGAACGAAATTTCAAGTCCGCCACCTACGACAACTATAGCCGCAGCAAGAAATTGGCCCAGCATTTTTGCTTTTGCTGTAATTTCGTACATATCGTCCAATACGCCTGTTACCGTAATAATTAAGGCCCCGATTAAAATAGCTGTTGAAATCGGGATAAATGCCGGTTCTACAGCGTTTGAAATCGATTCTTCCGGACGAAGGATGAAATAGCCGATGACAAACGATCCGAATATTGCTAATCCGCCTAAACGCGGCATAATTCTCGCATGTACTTTTCTATAATTGGGACGGTCAACTGCTCCTATGCGAAATGCCAACCGTTTTACAATCGGAGTGAGAACTATAGAAGCGATAAATGCCAAAACCAATGTAAGGTATAGCATGCCTTTCCTCCTCGAAACTTCTTTTACCACATATATATCCAATTTTTATTATAACACGCAATAGAAAGATTACTAGATTTATGATCAAAATTTACAATTCTTTACTTACAAGACGCATAAGCCACATAAAAGTTTCACGATTAGTTTTCTCAATCGCCGCCCGAATTATAGGAACGGAAATCAGCAATCAATTCTTGCTCTTTTTCCCTGCTTAACCCCGCTTTCAATTGTCTATTCTCCTGTCTCTGCAGCCATTCCCGGATATCCCTGGCCGTTTCATTTGCCGCCCGGCATTGGAGTCCCGCTTTTTTCGCTTTCGCATTTTGCACTGTTATAAAGCCCTCAGGATGTTCATCGGAAATCGGTATCCAAAGCGGAATGTCAAATGGCTTGATGCCTTCTCTCAATAGAAAAGCATCATCCACCCAAACTGCATCCGCCTGTCCGCTGCCTACAGCCGTTGTAAATTCCTCCATTCCCACCGCGTCAGCGGCCACATTGAATATCCCACTGCCCTTTTCCTCTGCTTGCTGAATGACAAAATTCGCCAAATCCCTTGCATCGATCCACTGTACTTTTCGTGGCTTGCTCCCCGGAATCAATGCTTCTCCGCTCTCCGCCAATTTTTTTGCCCAAAACGTGAAGCGGTCAGTAGGATCATAAGGTCCCGCGACGATGCTCGGCCGCACGATCAAAGCACGGCTGCCAAAAGCATCCATCACTATTTTTTCAGCTTGCACTTTTAACGTCCCATAAGTTTCACCGGTCACTTCATCATTTTCCACATGCTTGTCTGATACCTCTGAGGTTTCAGTAGGTGCTCCATTGCTGTAGTCACTGTAAACCGATATGGTCGAGATGAAAACGTAAAGTTCCGTTTTAATATGTTTGAATAGCGGCGCCAAATCTGCTGGTGTATAAGCACACGTATCAATCACTGCATCCCAGGCTAGACCAGATAATTTCCCAGCATCTTTTCGGCGGTCGCCTGTAATATGGCGCAATTCCGGAAAAGCATCCGGGTTGCTGACGCCGCGGTTAAACAAGGTCACCTGGTGGTCCGCCCGCAAAGCAGCTTCTACAATATGGCGCCCGACAAAAGAAGTCCCGCCTATCACTAGAATATTCATGTAATCGCCTCTTTCTTCTCAGTATCTCTATTTTGTTTAATTTTTCTGATAACGTGATATAATAATGGTAAAACTACCTATGCATTAACTTAACCGATTCCCTGCCCTTTTGCCAAAAGCTTTGAAAAGCAATTTGCATTAATCCAACACATTTCAAATAGGGGTGCAAAATCAATGAACGGCAATCATCAATTTTATGCAGGCTTGACTGACTGGACGCCATGGGATGAAGCTGAGGTGTTGAAGATGCAATACGGTGAACGCGCCGTATTGGCCGAGTTGATCACATGTACAGGACTGCTTGTCGACTTATCAATGGACCAACATACAGAAGTGCGAAAAGGCGTAGCTGCCAATCCCTGTACGCCTGCTTCAACTTTAAAACGGTTGGCTGAGGATGACTTTTGCAGCAGCGTTCAGGAGACTGCGAAAAAGACATTATCCAATCTACCAGAATAACACCCCGAAAACTTTCAATTCACATTGAAAGTTTTTGTTCGTTCTATTGACTACTTTCCCCTTTATTCCCGAGCCTTTAAACGGCAATTGCTTAAATGGGCAGGGAATAATCTCAATAATTTTTAAAGTTTAAAAAATCCGCTTTCTCCTATATACTAATACTTTGTGCAGAGTTAATTTAGATAGGAGCCTTACATGGAAAAGAAAACGCTTACACTAAATGAATCCATTACGATTGGCCTTATGCTTTTCGCCTTGTTTCTTGGGGCCGGAAATATCATATTTCCACCTTATCTCGGCCAGTTGGCTGGCGACAATATCGGTATTGCTTTAGTCGGCTTTTTGTTGACCGGAGTCGGCTTGCCGCTGCTCGGCATCCTCGCTATCGCGAAAGCCGGCGGAGATCTTCAAACGATTGCAGGCCGGGTCCATCCGATTTTCGGTATCGTTTTCACCGCGATTGTTTATATGGCCATCGGGCCTTTCTTCGGCATTCCTCGTACCGGAACAGTCGCTTATGAAATTGGCATTGCCCCATTCCTGTCAGTTCAGCAACAGGCTTCTTCATTGCCGCTATTTCTGTTTACACTGTTGTTTTTTACCATTGCGGTGCTTTTTGCCTCGAATCCGACTAAACTTGTCGACCGCATCGGTAAAATACTGACACCGATACTGATAGTGGTCATCGGCATGCTTGCTGTCAAAAGCATCCTTACACCAATGGGCTCGATTAATGCTCCAGTCGGCACTTACACAACTGAGCCGTTTTTCGAAAGTTTTCTGCAAGGCTATTTGACCATGGACGCGATTGCGGCGCTTGTTTTCGGCATTGTCATTATTCAAGCAATCCGTGCCAAAGGCGTCACTGACAAAAACGTCATCTTGAAAACTACGGCATTCGCCGGTGCTATCGCTGCTGCCGGGTTGGCTGCGGTCTATCTATCTTTGGGCTATATCGGCGTCACAAGTGTTGACGCAATCGGGCTGCAGGATAATGGAGGCAGCATTATCGCAATGTCAGCTCGGATTTTATACGGTGATTTCGGTGGAATCATCTTAGCTGCCGCGATTTTATTCGCCTGCCTGACAACTGCAATCGGCCTGATCTCGGCCAGTGCCCAGTTTTCCAATAAGATCTATCCAAAGATTCCTTATATTGCTTATGTACTCATTTTTGCAGCATTCAGTACAGCTGCAGCTAATGTCGGCTTAACTCAATTATTGGCCATTTCATTGCCGGTGCTGTTGGCAATATACCCTCTGGCGATTGTCTTGGTAATTTTGTCATTCTTTGATTATGCATTCGGCCGAAAACCTTTTGTTTACATCATTCCATTGGTGTTGACAGGCATTATAAGTGTCTTTGACGGGCTTCGGGCTGCCGGCATTGAATTTCAGGCAATCGATGCCTTGCTTAACAATATCCCATTGCATGAACAAGGCATAGGCTGGCTGTTGCCAGCTGCAATCGGCACAATTATCGGTGTCCTCATTGCGCGAAGAATGATCAAATGAAATTAATAACCGAAAAAGACCGAATGCCCAGCAGAACTGCTGGGCATTCGGTCTTTTTAAAATTTAATAGGGATATTTTGTGATTAAAAAAGTTTAGGTGATGGCGGAGTATCGGATTTGCGTTCATCGCCATCAAAATTGCGGCGCGTCCCATCCGGATTAAGCGGCTCTTCGTAGTCGCCATTTTCGCCTCTCAGCAGGTGCTCTTCTTCTGAATCACGTCCGAATGGAGCTGGCCCAAGATTAGGATCGACTCCAGGTGATTGCTCATCCTGTCGGCGGTTGACACCTTCTTCACGGTTCAAGTTATCATTTCCTTTATCTGTGCCAAGCGCAGGCTCATGTTCCATCAATTTTTCAGATGGTGAACTTTCATCAAGTGTCGGCCGATCTGTTGTCGGATGGATATTTTCACCTTTTAAACGGCTGTCTTTACGCTCGTCCCCATAGTTTGGCTCACCATATTGTTCCTCGCGCGGAACAGCCGTAGTATATATTTCACCGGAATCCTTTCTGGAAGGATCACTGTAATCTGTTTTGATGTCTTTATCAATCAACTTTTCGTCAGTATGTCTTCTGCCGTCTTTTTCAATATCTCTGCCGAACGGCTCTAAAGCGGTATTGCGTTTTACTTCATCGCTGTCTAAGGCACGCGTGTCGTCACCGAATGAAGATTGGTTATCGCGTTCTCTGGATATTGACCCACGATCTGTGTAAAGGAGAATTCCGCCTCTTTCCAGATCCTGCTGATAAGTATCGATTTCCCGCTGTTCCAAATCAAGATTTTTCAATTCTTCCCGAACGCTGTCACGACCAGTGAAAAATGATTTGAATTTGCTTCCAACACCGCCTGCGTTATGCGTATGGACGCCATCGAGGTCATCAGAAGCGCCTAACACCGCACTGTCTTCCACAAGAACGTGGATGTCATTTTCGCTATAGCCGCGCCCTTTCAACTCTTCAATTCTGCTTCTTAGCTCTTCCGGACTGTATACTAATTCAAAATCACGGTTTGTCGGTTCCATCTAAATCAGCCTCCTGTTTAATAGGTATTAATTCTTGTCTACCCCGCCATCCCGAAATCTGAAACATATGAGTTGTCCGATCAAGGAACGGCTAAAGAACTTCCATCAATCGAACTTTTAAAAAAAGCCCTGCCTACTGGAGGCAAGACCTTGTATCATTTGTATTTCTTATCGCTCGACGAATGGCGTTCGCTTTCAGTCATGCCGCCTCTCGCTTTTTCTACTTCCGGCTTTTGCTGAGTAGTGAAAGATACATGGTGTTCATCGACGACAAGGTTCGGATCATGCTGGAAGCTCTCGCCTCTCGCAAAACGGTCTTCCTGCTCGTCAAAATTATTGTCTACAGAATTCACGAACTCATTTGACGACGGCTCGATTGGATTGCCTTCACGGTCACGCAACCCTCCTGCATGGATGACTTCGCTGATGTTGTCCCGGCTTTGATCGACATAAACTAAAATGCCGCCTTTTTCCAGGTCTTCTAGATAGCGCTTCTTATCTTCATCTGTCAAATCCAATGCTTTGACGCCGCCTTTGCCAAAAATGCCTTTGAATTTTTCAGAAAAACCGCCAGTTTCTTCTATTTCAATGTGAGTGCGCTGCTCCGCTCTTTCGAAGCGGTCCTCGTCCTCTGCCATTAAATGCAGATCTTCTTCGCTGTAACCCTGTTGTTTCAGAGCATCGATCTTCCTAAGCAAATCTTCTTCTGAAAATAATACGGCTAGAACTTGAATATTTGAACTCATGCAAATAACCTCCATGGGAATAAAGTATTTTCAACACTTTACCCTTCTTCAGCCAATGCCTAAACTTGCCGAACAGAGGCAGCTCTCTAAATTAGAAAAACCAATTTAAATTTTTTTGTTTCGTAAAAATAAGCTTGAAAAGAGAATTTTTTATTATTACCTATCCTTTCTTCGGAAAGTTGGCCTAAGAAAAGGATTTAATTGCGTAGATTCTTCTTAATTAAACTATTCCATGCGTTAAAATACATTATAAATTTTCCATTACTAGGTATAATTTACCTTTTAAAATTATTACCATAAATAGGTCTTAAAAAGGCAGTTTATTTCGAAAATTGATGATATCATGGAAATACGAAGTTTTTTGGAATATATTATTGTTATTGGAGGCGGATACCATAGTACTAAATAATCTATCATCGCTCTCTTATCCAGACCCCTCAGTTTTGTCGGATAAGAACTCTCCAACATGGATGATTGAAGTTCTTCCCATGCAGATGGAAAGGAGAGAATCAATGGATACAGGTTTACGCCTTAAATACCATAGGCTTAAAAAGAAAATCAGTTTAGAAGAAGCTGCATCCGGAATCATCACCCCTCGGGAGCTTAAGAAAATCGAAACCGGTGCAAAGGAACCTGCTTTAAAAGAGTTGGAAGCCCTTTGTAAAAAACTCGAAATCCCACTCGCTCCAAAAGACAATCCCGTAGGAAAAGTACTAGTTAAAAATTTCAAAACCTCTTTGCTGCACCCACAAAACAAAGGAAAAATCATGGAATTGTATTCCGATATCCACGATCATCCACTGCTTCACGTAAACGAAGACATCGAACTCGAATACAACATCCAGCAAATTCGTTATTTCATCATCACTGGCGACTTAGACAGTGCCGAGGAAAAACTGAAAAGCATGGAACATTTCAAGGAATTCATGGACCAAGAGCAATTCTATTTATTCCATAAATACAACGGCAATTATCATTATATTTTAAGTGATTTTGAAGCAGCATTTAAAATTTATTTAATGGCAGAAAAAATTGCTCCACATTCCTTATCATCAACTGAAAAAGGTGATTTGTTTTATTCATTAGGAATAACCGCTTCACAATTGTACTATACTGAAATGGCTTTCAAATATACGGAACTTGCTTTAAACATTTATCAGCAAGAATTTATACCTAAACGTATAGTTGAGTGTCATTTGAATATGGGAATAACTCATACTAGATTAAGAAATTATCAAACTTCTCGGGATCATTATAAAACTGCTTTGACTATTGGCAGAAGACTCGATATTGAAATCTTAAAATTTACAACTGAATACAATTTAGGTTACTGCTATTTTTTGAATCAAAGTCATGAGTTGACAATTACCCATATGGAAAATGCTTTAAAATATATTCCTAACGAATACACAGCTGATAAATTATTAACCTTCTGTTTTTTAATAATTTCAGAATATGAGCTAGGGAATATTGAAAAAGCAAAAAGCTGGGGTAAAGAAGGACTTGAAATAATAGAGTCGAAAAATCTTAGCCTAAATTCCCCGACTAAAGACACTTTCAAAGAAGCATATATCGAATTTATGTGTTTAATTCATTTCTTATCGAATGACTACGAAAAGTTTGAATACATGACTCTTCATCACTTATTTCCTAGTTTAGAAAATCATAATAATTTTTTTGAGATGGGATATTTTTATAATCATTTGGGTAATGTATACTATGAGCAAGGATTATTTGAAAAATCTGCCTCTGCCCTTAAAAAATCCCAAAAAGCTTATCGAAATACTATTTGTACAAATTGAGGAGTGAATGTTGATGAAGAAGAGTATTGGTTTTATTTTTGCTGCAGCAATTATATTAAGCACTTTATCTTTTAACAATGATTCAAATGAAGATCAGGACGTTGCCAATCAACGCATTCCTGAACCTTGGTCTGTTGGTACTGAAGTTGCCAACCAACGCATTCCTGAACCTTGGTCCGTCGGCACTCAAGTTGCCAACCAACGCATCCCTGAACCTTGGTCCGTCGGCACTCAAGTTGCCAACCAACGCATTCCTGAACCTTGGTCCGTCGGCACTCAAGTTGCCAACCAACGCATTCCTGAACCTTGGTCTGTTGGAACTGAAGTTGCCAACCAACGCATCCCTGAACCTTGGTCTGTTGGAACTGAAGTTGCCAACCAACGCATCCCTGAACCTTGGTCCGTCCAGCAATCTTTTAAAGCCTAACTTAACAATCGAATATAAAAAACGGCAGCTCACGTGAGCTGCCGTTTTTTATATGTCTTATTTTTCGTATCCAGGTTTTCCAAGTAATTCGAACATATTCTGTTTGTATTGTTCAACGCCTGGCTGGTCAAATGGATTTACGCCTGAAAGATATGCACTCATTGCACAAGCCTTCATGAAAAAGTAAAGAAGGTATCCTGCATGTTGTGCATCGAGTTTCGGCACCTCCAGCGAAAGGATTGGTACGCCGCCTTCTGCGTGTGCCAATGCAGTTGCTTCCATAGCTGTCTGATTCACTTCATGCAGGGATTTTTCCACAAGGTAGTTCAAGCCATCGCCATCTTCTTCATCGAATGGAATTTCCGTCTGATTTTGGTCTTCTGTAAAGCTGACCATTGTTTCAAAAAGCATACGGCGCCCATCCTGCAAATATTGGCCCATAGAATGCAAATCAGTTGAGTAAATGACAGATGCCGGGAAAACACCCTTGCCTTGCTTCCCTTCACTTTCACCGAATAATTGCTTCCACCACTCATTGATGCCTGCCATCGCCGGTTCGAAACTCGCCATGACTTCTACCGAGTAGCCGCGCGAATTGAGGATTTGGCGATAAGCCGCATAAAGGTATGCATCATTTTCCAACAATGCTGGATTCGCTAAAGTGCTCTCTGCCAAGGCCGCACCTTCCAGAAGCGAACGGATATCCACGCCCGCTACCGCTAATGGCAGAAGACCGACAGATGTCAGGACCGAATACCGTCCTCCAATATCTCCAGGAATAACGAAAGAAGTATAGCCAGCTTTATCAGCTGCTTTGCGCAATGCCCCTTCCTTTTCATCAGTAGTCACAATAATGCGGTTCGCGGCTTCTTCTCCGTAAGCGTCAACCATCCATTTGCGGAGGATGCGGAACGCGATTGCCGGCTCTGTTGTAGTACCAGATTTAGAAATAACATTCAATGCCACTTTTTTTCCTTCGATATGAGACAGCAATTCTTCTAAATAGCGTCCACTGATATTGTGGCCCGCGAAAATCACTTCTGTTCCGCCTGCACCAAATGCTGGCAGCAATAAATCTTGAACGGCTTTTGTGCCAAGATAAGATCCGCCGATGCCGATGACTATTAGCACATCAGTATCACTTTTCACTTTTTCTGCAGCCTCTTCTAATCGGCTCAATTCAGCTTCATCCATTTTTGATGGCCAATCCAGCCAGCCTAAATATTCTGCTCCCGCACCGGTCTTATCGTGAATTTTCTTGTGAGATGCTGCCACGAAATCATCTAATGCAGCAAGTTCATTTGCCTCCACGAACTCTTGGATGAATTTATTGTTTATTTTAACTGTCAATTGCATAACCTCCACTTTTTAGGATGAATTCAGTTTACCATTTTCCAGCAGCTTAAAAAAGAGTTGCTAAACAGCGCAGCTTTCGTCTATATGGAATTGAAAAAGCGTCCCATGTTTGGGACGCCCAGAGATTATTGGTTTTGATCTTTATCTCCTGCACATTCTTTGACAAAGCGATCAAAAAGCTTTTTAGAAGCCTCGTCGCCTTCTACAGCAAATTCTTCAGGATGCCACTGGATTCCCATGACAAATTGATATTTATCGCTTTCAAGGGCTTCAACCAGGCCATCGGCTGCACGCGCTGCAACTTTCAATTCTTTGGAAACATCTTTAACACCTTGGTGATGGAAAGAGTTCACATGGAAGCTTTTTTCTCCCATGATGCTTAAGAGCTGGCTATCGTCTTCCAAGGTCACTGAATGGGTGCGGTGGGTACGAAGCGCCATCTGTTTATGCTGATAAAGCGTTCCTTCAAATTGGCTTTCCAGGTCTTGATAATTAGTGCCACCCAATGAAATATTAAGCATTTGCAAGCCACGGCACATGCCGATGAAAGGTTTATCCAACTTCAAGAAATTCAAAATCAGCTCTTTCTCATAAAGGTCACTGCCTGGATAAACCGCTCCTAGTCGCAGATGCGGCTCTTCTCCATATAACGATGGATTTATATCTCCTCCGCCAGTAACAATGAGCCCGTCCAACCGTTCGCAAAGTGCAGGAATATCTTCTTCATCTACTATTGGAACAATAAGCGGAAGGCCGCCAGATTGTAAAATCGCTTTCCCATAAACGGGATCAAGAGAATATGTTTGATCTTTTTCAACTCTTGCTGTAATGCCGATAACCGGCTTTTTCTTGTTTTTCATAATTTTTCCCTCTTTCCATAAGGCTAATTGTTTAACTGTCTACATGCAGAGTCCGTTAACAAAGCCTAAGCTAAAAAAAAGCATACTGGAGGATTATACCCGGTATGCTCTGCCGATAAACTTCGAACGCATTCAAAGCGTTACGTTAAATATGTAGTTTGCTGCTCCCTTTTTGCCAGCAACCAGGAATAGTCTGTTATTGAGGTTCGAATCTATAAAGGCGCAAGTCGACCTTTCCTGATGCTTTGACCTCAACGCCTTCTTCTTCGAGAAATGCTTGTTGGGCAAACCGGGATTCTTCGTCGCTGATTACAATTTGGCCGGCTGCGTTCACTACCCGATGCCACGGCAGTCCATATTTGCTGCTCATGCTGTGCAATAGCCTCGCGACTTGCCTAGCCCCTCTTGGACTCCCGGCAAAAGCAGCAACCTGGCCATAAGTCATGACTTTCCCTTCTGGGATATTCTTGATGATTTCGACTGCTCTTTCAGTAAATGCTTGCACTTCTTTTCATCCTATCCTTTTGCTTAATCGTTATTGATCGAGATGCTGATTATGCGACTTCGCTTCATACACTAAATCCCCTGTGCGATACCTTTCAACAACATTGTGGCTGAATTCAAATAAAGGCAGTTTCGCAGCATCAAGCGACATCCCGGAACTTTTATAATGCAGGTACTTATAATAATCGATCATATGGACAATCACTTCTTCTAAGCCTTGAATTGACGCTTCGTCTTCGAACTCCAGCTTTTTACTAAGGTTCATCGATTTGACGTCTTCGGCATAGAGATCTTGAAAACTGTCTAAATCCCTTACGGTTTGATCGAATAGCAATTGCTTTCTTTCGAATCGATAATAATGGCGCCAGTAGACGAATATTTCTTTCGCGATGCCCAGCGTTTTTGCTCCATCCGAAGCGTTCAACCCTTTTTCTACGCAAAGCCCATACATAATTTTCTTTAAGGATTTTTTATATTCTCTTTCAATGAGTCCTTTATACTGTAAGTATCTCATAAAAAAACCTCCCCTGGCTTTTGAAAAAAATTATTTTATTATAAGGCGTATGGCATCAGACATTCCGGTAACGCTTGATCGTATCCGTTTCTTCAGGAATGATAAGTTCTTTGTAAACGGAAGTGTTATGGATTTTTTCGCAGATATAGAACATGTCCGGCTGCAGATTGGCTAAACTTTTTTTGGTGGGCAAGATTTGTGCCTTTTCCATTTTGAAATCTCCGCCCAGGTGATAGAAAGCCATATTGTTATCAGCTCCCCATTCAGCGATTTTCAATTGGAGAATCTCTGTCGTCCCTGTCGCCTCTTCCCCTTCAAGCGTTCCATCTAAATGCTGGTAGACCGTGTTTCCCTCTGCCAATATGTAGCAGGCAGAAATAAGTTTTTTGTCGCGATAAGCACCGAACAAATGCAAGATTGGGCCCATATTGCTTATAAGCGCTTCAAAATAGTCCTCGGTAAAAAAATAATAGCTGTCTGCTTCTTCTCGCCTTCTCACTTCTGAATAATAAAGCACCAGGAATTCGAACATGTGGCGGACTGTTCCCAGTTTTTTAACTTCAATGACTGGCTCTTCTGGATTATTAAGCGCTGGAACTTCGGAATCTTTTAAGAACCTAGCTAAATCGATGGTGTATGTCTCATATAGCGGCAACAGTTTCAGATGCTTTTCAAAATAAGCGGCATTGCCGAATAATGGATGAAAACGGATGTATTCTGCTATAATTCGCTCCTCCCGGCAATAGCCGGAAAATGCTTCCAGGAACTTCTCCACTAATGCAATGGGATCCCCACTTTCCCGAACTACTGGCCCCCCATATCCAAATGGAGTCGTAATATCGAAATAAACAAGAGGCTCCCCATCTATCCGGCGCTTAATGTAAGGGTATACGATGCTGCCGTCTTCGTCGGAATAGTAAAACATCAGTGCTTCGCCAGGATCCAAACTCAATGCACTAAAGAAATAATGGCTAGAATAATAAACATCCCTTATCCGCATCAAATCCAGAATTTCCTTCCAGCGCATCCCTTCCTGTATCGAAATCACCTCATACATCCCGCTCACCCCTGTTTTATCAGCTGAATCCTATTTGAATACCGTCTGTATCTTGTTCACAGAAGATTGGTTTTCTTTTTTTCCTGTTTTAAATACCGTATTTAGCATTTCCAAAATGAAAGCCAGCAGAATTCCTATTACTAATCCAAAAGCCCCTGCGACCCCCAAGCTGAATACCGTATTTTCTTCAAATAAAGTCGACTCAGGCACTTCCGAAGCACTGGAGATGATAACGGCATTGGTCGTCTGCGTCAGATTCGGAATTTCTTCTATAAAGATTTCGCCTAAGGAATTCGCAATTGCTGCGGCTTTGATTTTATCTTCTCCCGCTACAGTGATATTCAACACTTGTGAATCAGCCGGCCTAGTGACCACGATTTGTTCGTGCAGCTCTGAAATTTTCGTTTCCTTTTCCATCCCCAATTCAATAATCACTTTTCTTAGGATTTCAGGGCTTCTGACAATGACGCTGTAGGTATCGGTTATGGCCGGGCCTGCGCCAATTGCAGGTCCATCCGTCATCTGAGCAGCTTCAGGGGGCTGCTCGATGAAGATCTGCGTAGTCGCATGGTATTCAGGAACAATGATAAAGCTGTTTAAGATCCATACGAGGGCAACTGATAAAAGCGAAATCGATAAAATCATCTTGATGCGCATTCTTAAGTTTTTGACGATATTCAATACTAGCGATTTTTTACCCATGCAATATACCTCCTTTTAAGCAAAAAGACTTACAGTTGAAATCATTTCTTAAAATTCAGATAATTATAGTTCATTTATATCACACTTTTTTAGTACA